>NZ_FZQY01000009.1 GCF_900199585.1 Helicobacter sp. 'house sparrow 1'
CAATGAATTAAATAATATAAACATTTAAAATCATCAACAAATACAAGATTATAAACTTTCTTTTAATATAGAAGCTAATCCATTTAAATCAAGAAATTCCTTCCTAATTCAACTAAGTAAAAACCATCTTATTATTAAAAACTAGTTAGTTTTTAGATTAATCTGCACTAATTGGATTAAAAAAATCAATAAAATGATCTAAAAAAATAAACTTAAAGCAAATCATAAAAATAAAATAATTAGTGATTAAAAAAGATTGAATTTGAAGTCTTAAAGAAGTTTTCCCCAACCCTGCATCGACCTACATTCCCACACCTGAAAGGTGCAGTATTATCAGCGAAGAGGAGCTTAACTGCCAGGTTCGGAATGGAGCTGGGTGTTTCCTCCTCTCTATAGACACAAGGAAAAGGGAATTAAAAGTAAAATCTTTACTCTTAATTCCATCTTCCTAATGCTAGGAAAATCTCTCATTAAGCCTTTAGTAATAAAACTTCTTATACACTCAATAAGGCAGTGATAACAAATACTTAACTATTTAAAATAAGCCAAACGGTCTATTAGTATTGGTCAGCTAAATGCATTACTGCACTTACACATCCAACCTATCAAGCAAGTAGTCTTCTTGCGACCTTCAGGGATTGTTAATCTTGGAGTTGGCTTCCCGCTTAGATGCTTTCAGCGGTTATCACATCCATGCGTAGCTACCCAGCGGTGCTCTTGGCAGAACAACTGGTACACTAGTGGCATGTCCATCCCGGTCCTCTCGTACTAGGGACAGCTCTCCTCAACAATCCTACGCCCACGGCAGATAGGGACCGAACTGTCTCACGACGTTCTGAACCCAGCTCGCGTACCGCTTTAAATGGCGAACAGCCATACCCTTGGGACCTGCTCCAGCCCCAGGATGCGATGAGCCGACATCGAGGTGCCAAACCTCCCCGTCGATGTGAGCTCTTGGGGGAGATCAGCCTGTTATCCCCGGGGTACCTTTTATCCTTTGAGCGATGGCCCTTCCACACAGAACCACCGGATCACTATGACCGACTTTCGTCTCTGCTCGACTTGTTTGTCTTACAGTCAGGCTGGCTTATGCCATTACACTCAGCTTGCGATTTCCAACCGCAATGAGCCAACCTTTGCAAGCCTCCGTTACTTTTTAGGAGGCGACCGCCCCAGTCAAACTACCCACCAGGCATTGTCCTGCTAGAGGATAACTCTAGCCAGTTAGCAGACAGAAACATTAAGGGTGGTATCTCAAGGATGGCTCCATCTCCACCAGAGTGAAGACTTCAAAGCCTCCCACCTATCCTGCGCATAATGCTCCCATCGGCAGTGCCAAGCTGTAGTAAAGGTCCACGGGGTCTTTCCGTCTTGCCGCGGGTAGGAGGAATTTTCACCTCCACTACAATTTCACTGAATCCCTGGTTGAGACAGCTCCCATCTCGTTACGCCATTCATGCAGGTCGGTATTTAACCGACAAGGAATTTCGCTACCTTAGGACCGTTATAGTTACGGCCGCCGTTTACTCGGGCTTCAATTCAAAGCTTCACATTGCTGCTGACTAATCCTCTTAACCTTCGAGCACCGGGCAGGCGTCACACCTTATACTTCCTCTTACGAGTTTGCAAAGTGCTGTGTTTTTGGTAAACAGTCGGGAGGGACTCTTTGCTGAGACCTAATTGCTTAGGCACACCTTATCGCGAACTTACGGTGCTAGTTTGCAGAGTTCCTTAACCAGAGTTCTTTCACGCGCCTTAGAATACTCATCTCATCTACCTGTGTCGGTTTACGGTACGGGCAACCATTGCTAAACTTAGAGGCTTTTCTTGGCACGACGGTATCAACGATTCTCTCTTCCATCCGAAGACTTCAAAGAGCCTTTCATGTTTCAAATACAGAGGCGGATTTGCCACTCCTCCAATCTACGCACTTAGACCAACACTTCCATCAGTTGGCTCGTTTAACCCTATGCGTCCCCCCATCGCACACAATGGTTGGTATAGGAATATTAACCTATTTTCCATCGACTACCCCTTTCGGACTTGTCTTAGGACCCGACTAACCCTACGATGACGAGCATAGCGTAGGAAACCTTAGATTTACGGCGAATATGATTCTCACATATTTTATCGCTACTCATTCCTGCATGCTCACTTCGCATCGCTCCAGCACTCCTTACCGGTATACCTTCAACGCTGATACGAACGCTCTTCTACCACTGTGCAAGCACAATCTACAACTTCGGTGTCTATCTTAGCCCCGTTATATTTTCAGCGCGCAATCACTAGACCAGTGAGCTGTTACGCTTTCTTTAAAGGATGGCTGCTTCTAAGCCAACCTCCTGGTTGTCTAAGTAACTGTACATCTTTTTCCACTTAGAATAGAACTTTGGGACCTTAGTTGGTAGTCTGGGTTGTTCCCCTTTTGACGATTGATTTTATCACCCACCGCCTGACTCCCAAGATACGGTAATAGGTATTTGAAGTTTGACAGGGTTTGGTACCGCGGTGAGCAGCCCTAGCCCAATCAGAGCTCTACCCCCTATTACTATTACTTGAGGCTATACCTAAATATATTTCGAAGAGAACCAGCTATCACTGAGTTTGTTTGGCCTTTCACCCCTATCCACAGCTCATCCCAACCCGTTTCAATGGGTACGAGTTCAGTCCTCCATAAGCTATTACACTTACTTCAACTTGGCCATGGATAGATCACTCAGCTTCGGGTCTGCAGCATCTGACTAAGCGCCCTTTCAGACTCGCTTTCGCTACGGCTTCGCGTTTGCTTAACCTTGCCAGATACCACAACTCGCAGGATCATTATGCAAAAGGCAGTCCATCACCCTGATAAATCATAGGGCTCTGAATGATTGTAGGCAGATGGTTTCAGGTTCTGTTTCACTCTGCTCACTGCAGTTCTTTTCACCTTTCCCTCACGGTACTTGTTCGCTATCGGTAAGAGAGTAGTATTTAGGGTTGGAGAGTGGTCTCCCCTGCTTCAGTCTGGATTTCACGTGTCCTGACCTACTCTGGATCCTGCTACCTAGAAATAATCTTTCGCATACGGGACTATCACCCTCTATGATATATCTTTCCAGATATTTCTGCTAGATTATTTCAGTGGATGTTGCAGTCCACAACCCCGAGTGCAAGCACTCGGTTTGCCCTTTTCCCCTTTCGCTCGCCGCTACTAAGAGAATCTCTATTGATTTCTTTTCCTCCAGCTACTGAGATGTTTCACTTCGCTGGGTTCGCTCCATTTAAGGTAACTAGCTAGTGCTAGTTGGGTTGCCCCATTCGGAAATCTACGGATCAAAGCTTCTTGACAGCTCCCCGTAGCTTATCGCAGTCTAGTACGTCCTTCATCGCCTCTCTCTTCCAAGGCATCCACCAATCTGCCCTTAAAAGCTTATTTTGACATAAGATCTTACAAAAGTATCTTATTTCTTACTTTTAAAGTATAGATAAAATAGTTTAAGTATTCTAAAGTTATCACTGCCTTATTGAATGTATATTCACTAAAGCAGAATAATTGTAGTCTTATTACTATATTCATAGGCTTAACAATAATAAATTAAAAAACACTTAGGCTTAGCCTAATATAAAATCTAAAGTTTTAGATCTTATATTAAGCCAAAACTATGGTGGAGAATAGCGGGATCGAACCGCTGACCTCCTGCGTGCAAAGCAGGCGCTCTCCCAGCTGAGCTAATTCCCCTAATGGTGGGCTTAAGAGGACTTGAACCTCTGACCTCACCCTTATCAGGGGTGCGCTCTAACCACCTGAGCTATAAGCCCCTACAATGACTAACATTTTACATCTTGATGCTAATCTCTGAAAACTAAGCAAGAGTTAAAGTCTTTAATTTTTACTACTCTATCAAGATAAACAAATATCTTGATGTTTCTCTAGAAAGGAGGTGATCCAACCGCAGGTTCACCTACGGTTACCTTGTTACGACTTCACCCCAGTCGCTGCATCCGCCGTGGACGGTAGCCAGTTTAGCATCCCGGCTTAAGGCGAATACAACTCCCATGGTGTGACGGGCGGTGAGTACAAGACCCGGGAACGTATTCACCGTGACATGGCTGATTCACGATTACTAGCGATTCCAGCTTCATGTAGTCGAGTTGCAGACTACAATCCGAACTGAGAGATGTTTTTGAGATTTGCTCCACCTCGCGGTATTGCGTCTCTTTGTACACCCCATTGTAGCACGTGTGTAGCCCTAGGCGTAAGGGCCATGATGACTTGACGTCGTCCTCACCTTCCTCCTCCTTACGAAGGCAGTCTCCCTAGAGTGCTCAGCCGAACTGCTAGCAACTAAGGACGAGGGTTGCGCTCGTTGCGGGACTTAACCCAACATCTCACGACACGAGCTGACGACAGCCGTGCAGCACCTGTTTTCAAGGTCTAGTAAACTAGACACTCCCATATCTCTATAGGATTCTATCAATGTCAAGCCTAGGTAAGGTTCTTCGCGTATCTTCGAATTAAACCACATGCTCCACCGCTTGTGCGGGTCCCCGTCTATTCCTTTGAGTTTTAATCTTGCGACCGTACTCCCCAGGCGGAATGCTTAATGCGTTAGCTGCATTACTGGAGTGACAAGCACCCCAACAACTAGCATTCATCGTTTAGGGCGTGGACTACCAGGGTATCTAATCCTGTTTGCTCCCCACGCTTTCGCGCATCAGCGTCAGTAATGTTCCAGCAGGTCGCCTTCGCAATGAGTATTCCTCTTGATCTCTACGGATTTTACCCCTACACCAAGAATTCCACCTACCTCTCCCATACTCTAGAATAGCAGTTTCAAATGCAGTTCTGTAGTTAAGCTACAGGATTTCACATCTGACTTACTATCCCGCCTACGCGCTCTTTACGCCCAGTGATTCCGAGTAACGCTTGCACCCTCCGTATTACCGCGGCTGCTGGCACGGAGTTAGCCGGTGCTTATTCGTTAGATACCGTCATAATCTTCTCTAACAAAAGGAGTTTACAATCCTAAAACCTTCATCCTCCACGCGGCGTTGCTGCTTCAGGCTTTCGCCCATTGAGCAATATTCCCTACTGCTGCCTCCCGTAGGAGTCTGGACCGTGTCTCAGTTCCAGTGTGTCCGATCACCCTCTCAGGCCGGATACCCGTCATAGCCTTGGTGAGCCATTACCTCACCAACAAGCTGATAGGACATAGGCTGATCCCATAGCGAAAAACTTTCCCCCGTAGGGAGTATCTAGTATTAATCACCGTTTCCAGTGGCTATCCCAGACTATGGGGCACATAACCTATGCATTACTCACCCGTGCGCCACTAATCCACTTTTAGCAAGCTAAAAGCTTCATCGTTCGACTTGCATGTATTAGGCACGCCGCCAGCGTTCACTCTGAGCCAGGATCAAACTCTCCATAAAAAATTTATGAAAGCTTAATTCCTGAACTCTTAGCTCTCTTTATCACAAGTTTAAACTTAAAATTAAGTATAAACAGAGTTGTATAAATTAACACTAAGAGTTTAAGTCTTATCTTTTTATATATAATATAGGTTAATATTTTTAAAGTAAAAACCTAAAAAGACTTAAAACTCTTGCTTAGATTTCAAAGATCATTACCAAAATAAAATGCTAACTAATTCAATACTAAATAAATAGCTTTACTTTGAGTAAAAGAACAACCTAAAATGTTTCAAAGCAAGTTTCTAACGCCTGCCTCAATTTAGGAAGTAGAATGATACAAACTTTATACTTAAAGTAAGCTTAATAATCTAAAAAATTGCAAGAAAATTAAAAAAATAATTAGAAATGTCAAAATAGAAGAGAGCTAGGTGGTGTTTTATAAGAATATATAAGAATATATAAGAATATATAAGAATATATAAGAATATATAAGAATATATAAGAATATATAAGAATATATAAGAATATATAAGAATATATAAGAATATATAAGAATATATAAGAATATATAAGAATATATAAGAATATATAAGAATATATAAGAATATATAAGAATATATAAGAATATATAAGAATATATAAGAATATATAAGAATATATAAGAATTGGAGAAATTTAGATAATGAGTTGGGTTGGTAAGTTATGGGTGATAAAAAAAAAGGGGGGGGGGTTATTTTTTATTTAACAAGGGTTTTTTCACGATACTCTTAATGTTATCAATAAGATTATCCTGAAATATTTTACAATCTTTCTTATCCCAAGTGGATAGTTCAAAGTCAGCCTGAAGACTGCACAAAAAGCTTTTAATAAAATTATCACTTACTACAACTGGATCTTTACTATACCCTGTAAGAGTATAAAGGCCTACAAAATGATTCTTAGAATCAAAAAATGGCTTTCCAAGCTCTTTTTGAAGATCTAATTTCTGTTCTATAGTATAGGCATAAAAAATATCTTGCTTAAAATTTTCATCAAAATAAGTAACTTTCTTTGCCTTTGAGATTTTTCCTACACTAAAACTATATTGTTTTTTTATTGTTGGATAGAAAAAATCAACTGTATTAAAATACTGAATCTTCTCTACGACATAAGTGCCTACGCGATATAAAAAAGGGTTAATTGCATAAAGATCATAAATTCTCTTGTGATAAAAACTTTGTGGTCTCTCCTCACAGTAATCATCTGTATACCCTACTGTTTTTAATAAAGCTAAACCTTTTTGTTTATCAATAGCTCGAACCTGTAACTTAGCAATACAAATTAATGGCTTAGCACTATCATCCTGCATCTTTACATAAACACTCTTGGGATATTTTTCTTGATTATTGACAACTTGTGAAGCTGTAAGAAAATAACCATTTCTTAATAAGACAGCATAACCCTGTGTAATACTACCATCATCAAAATAAGATACAAGCATACCAACTGAATGTATCCAAGAGGTGCGTTTATGAGAATCTTCTAAAAAATTCTTCTTAACAAAGCCCTCTTGAGAATGTTCCACATCTTCTGAAGCTAATAAAACAACACTGCTAAAAATAATGTAGAACAAAAATTTCAAAATCTCTCTCGCTTAAAATACAAAATTAGACTAAACATCCAAATATTAGGTAGAATTCTATCATATTAACCTACCAAACAAAGGAACAAATATGTCTGAACTAAAAATTTATGATATAGATAATAAAGAACTAGAAAAGTTACAATATTCAAAAATTCATACAAATAGAGGTGTAATTACACTAAAACTATTCCCAAATGAAGCTCCTCAAACTGTTACTAACTTTGCTACTTTAGCAAATCAAGGATTTTATAACAATCTAAAATTTCATCGTGTGATTCCGGATTTTGTTGCACAGGGTGGATGCCCAAATGGTATTGGCACTGGTGGGCCTGGTTATCGCATAAAATGTGAGGTCGCAGGAAATCCACACAAACATATTAAAGGTGCATTATCCATGGCACATGCTGGTAGAGATACAGGCGGTAGTCAATTCTTTATTTGTTTTTCCAGTTTTCCACATTTAGACGGAGAACATACAGTCTTTGGTCAAATTGATTCCCAAGATCAAGAAAGTATGAATGTTTTAGATTCTATCAAGCAAAACGATGTGATAGAAAAAATTGAAATTTTTGAAAAACTCTAATGATGCAGGACTTCAAAAGCCTTATTGCTGAGATTATTGTCTTTGGAATTTTATTTCTTATACTTGTTATTTATCGCTCGAGGTTAAAAAAATGAACTATTTTTACACACTTGAGCAAATTCTCTTTGCAAATAATCCAAAAACAAAAGTCTCTAGATTTAAAAATTTTTATGATAATTTTTTATCCAGAAAAGTTATTTTTGAAGAAAATTTTGTAGCAAAAGTCCAAAATCAACCAAGCTATTATGATTTCTGTAAAATTGTTCATCCCACAAGAATCAGAAGACCAAAGCTATTAAATAGTGAAATTGCTCTTGCAAAAATAATTCATTCAATTGCCCATATTGAATACAGTGCGATAGATTTAGCACTTGATGCAAGCTATCGTTTTGCAAATCTACCATTACAATATTATAAGGATTGGTTAGAGGTTGCTAATGAGGAGATTGAGCATTTCTTATTAATGGAATCTGTACTAAATGAACTTGGATTTCAATACGGTGATTTTCCCGTGCATCAAAATTTATTTGATGCAATGCAAGCCACTAACCATTCTCTTTCACACAGAATGGGACTTGTTCATCGCGCGCTAGAGGCAAATGGTCTTGATGCCAATCCCTTTGTTTTACAAAAAATCCATCAATCTACACATTCTGCAAAAAATAAGATTATTGAAGCCTTAAATATTATCTTAAATGATGAAATTACTCATGTAGGCAAGGGAAATATATGGTGGAATTATAGCAAGCACAAGGATGAAGACTTCTTTAAGCTTCTTACTCATTATAAACATCTCCTTTCAACAAGTAAAGTCTTAAATACAGAAGCAAGAATAAAGGCAGGTTATACACTCCAAGAGCTAGAGTTTCTTAAACAAAATTATGCAAGTTGATACTTTATAATCTTATGTTTTAACACATCAATTTGCATTCCAAGCATCTGTGCGCTCTTTTCTACATCTCCATTGCAATCTCTTAGTACTTCAGCAATTAATTCGCTCTCAAGATTTGCAATTTTGTTTTCTTTCCTTTTTGCCTGCTTTGGTTCCAAAAATAAATCTTGGGCCTTTATTTCCTCACCCTCACTTAAGATTACAGCTCTTTCAACTACCGAAAGCAATTCTCTGATATTTCCATACCATTCATACGCTTCCATCGCCTTTTTTGCCTCACTAGAAAAAACTTTTTTATCAAAACCATATTGTGCTATAACCTCCTGAAGTTTCCACTCTGCTAGAGGCAAAATTTCTTCCTTTCTCTCTCTAAGTGGTGGAATTTGTATTGGAATGGTTTGGAGTCTAAAAAATAAATCTTCTCTAAACTCCTTGTCTTGTATTTTCTGATCTATATTTACATTGGTGGCAGAAATAAATCTCACATCAATTTTAATGCTTTTAGAACTTCCCAACCTTACAATTTCTTTTTCCTGTATGGCTCGTAATAATTTTGCTTGCAATCCTAATGGCATTTCTCCGATTTCATCTAAAAAAATACTCCCACCATTTGCCATTTCAAATAATCCAGCTTTTGGACTTGTAGCATCAGTAAAAGCACCCTTTTCATAGCCAAATAATTCAGATTCTAATAAATGCTCTGGAATTGCTGCCATATTGATTGCAATAAATGGTGCATGAGATCTTGGGGAATTTTTATGAATAAAATTTGCAAAGACCTCCTTCCCCACACCACTTTGTCCTAGCAATAAAACACTAGCATCTGTCTGTGCTGCTTTAAAGGCAATTTTTTTTGCGGTATCTAAGGCTTGTGAATTTGCAACAAAAAATTCTTTTTTTTCTTTAGTTTTTACATTTTTTTTAGGGCTAGTATTTGCCTCTTTTGTAGGCTGTGCTTTTTTAAACTCTAGGAGTTTTTGTGTCCTTAAAATAGCCTCCAATAAAAGCTCAGGCTCAAATGGTTTTTGAAAAAAGTCTTTTACCCCCAAGCGTATCGATTCTACTGCTTTATTTAATGTTGCATTGCCAGTAATAACAATAGCCTCATATTTTCCATCCAAGTGGCGTAAAAACTCCAAGCCATCCATTTGAGGCATATTAATATCTGTAATCACTAAATCAAAAGTATCATCAAGGACTTTAAGCGCATCCTTTGGATTTTTAAAAGTAACAATAGAAAATTCCTTTACATCGGCAAAAAATAGCTCAAGACTTTTACGCATATTAATATCATCTTCTACAATCGCTACCTTCATTTTTTCTCCTTAAAAACCTTAATAATTAAAAAACCATTCTGTAGAGAGACCCTAACCCATTTAGGTGGTAAAACTAGTAGTGTCTTACTCTGTGCCATATTTTGATTTGAAAAACCATCATCTCTTATTTTTACCCCACTTTTATAGAGGCAATCTAGCACTTCATCTTTATGGCTCCATAACAACTCTTTTAAAAGTATATCTAAAACATCAGGCACCTCAATATCATCGCTCAAGAAAATATCTACACTACATTGATAATCTAAAACCATATTTTTTTTCATGGTTCTTAGGGGTTCTGAAATATTATATTTTTCACCCTGTGGGATCTGATTATTTAAGAGAAATTTATAGGAAATAATAAAATCTTTTTCAAAAATAGGTTCGGGCTTTAAAACCAAATCAGGAACTTTAAGAGAGGTTGGATTAATTTGAGGAATCAAAGGTTCTTTTGGAGGCTCCAAAAGATATTTTTTTTGTAAGGGAGCTTCAAATAAAAACCTCGGTGGATCAAAAGGCTCAGTAGCCAATAACTCTTCTTTGCCTTGATTAATATTAAATAACAAAGAGTCGCTACTTTGAATCGTATCTAGATTCTGCGCCCCTGTGTCACTAGTAAAGAAATAAATTGTAAGAAAAAGGAAAAAAATCTTTTTCAAATTACATCAAATCCTCTTCCTCACCATTCTCTTCTTGATCTTTTGGGCAAGTACTTGCATATGCTACCTTTTCTCCTGCAACATTTACAATTTTTACTCCACTTGTATTGCGACCTGCCTCACGGATTGCTTCTGTATCAACTCGTATCATTTTACCGCTTGTTGTTAGCACCATTAAATCCATATCTTCATCTTTCACATTAATAACACTTACAAGTTTTCCTGTTTTAGCAGTAAGCTTCATTGCAATTACACCCTTACCTGCACGACTTTGTAATCGATATGCACCAACTGTTGTTTGCTTGCCTATACCCTGCTCACTCACTGTTAATAATTTATCACTTTCTGATTTTATGGTAGTTGCACCAATTACATAATCATTATTTTCTTTAAATCTAATCCCTGTTACTCCTCTTGCAACCCTTCCAATCTCTCTAACATCATTCACATCAAAGCGAATACACATTCCTTGATATGTTGCAATAAATAATTCTCTAACCTCTGATGTAATAATGCTTGCTGTTACCAATTCATCATCTTCATCAAGATTAATAGCCCTAACTCCAACACTTCTAATATTGCTATATTCTCTTAGATTTGTGCGCTTTACAATACCATTTTTTGTAAAGAATACTAAGGATTTATCCTCATTAAAGTCCCTAGTTGTAATTGTCGCCATAATCTTTTCATCACTAGATAGTTGAATGAGATTCACAACAGCTTTTCCAATAGCTGTTCTTCCAGCCTCTGGAATCTTATAAACTTTTAGCCAATAAAGCTGTCCTTTATTAGTAACAAACATAATCGTATCATGAGTATCTGCTACAAAGAATGATTGGATAAAATCATCATCATGTGTATTGCCACTTATTTTTCCCTTTCCTCCACGATTTTGCTTTTCATAGATCTTTAATGGAACACGCTTTACATAACCACGATGACTCATTGTAACCACAACTTGTTCATTTGGAATAAGATCCTCTGCTTCTATACTCTCATAATCTTCTTCAATCTCTGTTAGCCTTTGGGTAGAAAATTTCTCTTTAATTTCTAATAATTCTTCCTTAATAATTTCTTTTAATCTATCCTCACTACGCAAAATCTTATTTAATGCTTCAATTTGAGCTAAGAGCTCTAGATACTCCTGCTCTATTTTATCTCTCTCTAATCCTGTAAGACGTTGCAAGCGCATTTCTAAAATCGCTTTGCTCTGCAACTCGCTCAAAGAGAATCTTTCCATTAGTCCATTTTTTGCTTCTTCTGTATCCTTGCTTGCACGAATTAAAGCAATGACTTCATCAATATGATCTAATGCTATCTTTAATCCCTCTAATATATGTGCCCTTTCTTTGGCCTTTTCAAGCTCAAAAATAGTGCGACGAATCACTACTGTTTTTCTATGGGAGATAAAAATATTTAATAATTCTAGTAGGGTAAAAATTTTGGGTTCTTTGTTGTTAATTGCAAGCAAAATGATTCCAAAAGTTGTTTCCATTGCAGTAGATTTATATAAGTGATTTAACACAATTTCACTCATTGCCTCGCGCTTTAGTTCAATAACAACTCTAATTCCCTCTCTATCAGATTCATCCCTAACCTCTGAAATCCCCTCAATCACTTTTTCTTTTGCAAGTTCTGAGATTTGCTCAACCAATCTCGCCTTATTTACTTGATAAGGAACCTCATCTATCACAATCACATCACGCGTTTTTGTTTTTTCTATATGCACCTTTGCACGAACTTTAATTCTACCTCTACCTGTACTATAAGCATCCCTAATACCTTGTTTTCCAAAAATAATTCCACCTGTTGGAAAATCTGGTCCTTCAATAAATTGAAGCAACTCATCAACACTTGCTTCTTTATTATCAATTACATAGATTGTAGCATCAATAATTTCATCAATCCGATGAGGAGGAATTGAGGTTGCCATACCAACGGCAATACCATTTGAGCCATTAACTAAAAGATTTGGGATTCTGCTTGGTAGAACATCTGGTTCTTTTAGAGTATCATCATAATTTGGAACAAAATCAACAGTATCTTTGTCTAGATCTCTAAGAATTTCCTCACTTGCTCGAGTCATTCTTGCTTCTGTATAACGCATTGCAGCAGCATTATCCCCATCAATTGAACCAAAATTTCCTTGTCCATCTACTAGTTCTAGACGCATAGAAAAATCTTGAGCCATTCTAACAAGTGCATCATAAACTGCTGTATCACCATGTGGATGATACTTACCTATCACATCCCCCACAATTCTTGCACTCTTCTTATAAGCAACTCTAGAGGTTACTCCTAATTCATTCATTGCATACAAAATTCTACGATGCACAGGCTTTAGACCATCTTTTGCATCAGGCAATGCACGACCA
Organism: Helicobacter sp. 'house sparrow 1'; assembly: GCF_900199585.1. Taxonomy (NCBI): domain Bacteria; kingdom Pseudomonadati; phylum Campylobacterota; class Epsilonproteobacteria; order Campylobacterales; family Helicobacteraceae; genus Helicobacter; species Helicobacter sp. 'house sparrow 1'. Next base: position 12,844 of record NZ_FZQY01000009.1, read on the forward strand.
ATGATAACACTCATTGAATAATCAAGATAACTCTCCTTAATAGAATCATCAATATTTACATCAACCACACTAGTATTATCTAACAAATTGTCCATCTCTCTATTACTCTCCAAAAATTTAATTCTAGCTTAGAAAAAATCTAAAAATATAACTGCCCCATACAATTACAAAAAATATCAATAAAATAAATTGAATAGAACTCCCTAGATCTTTTGCCTTTTTTGCCAATGGGTGAATCTGTGTCCCTGTAAAATCCACAGCATTCTCAATAGCGGTATTAATAAGCTCACCAACAATACATAATACACTTGGCAATAACAAAAAAATCTTTTCCACCCAAGTTTGACCTAAAAAAGCACCAATGATACCAAAAATAATGCCTAAAACAAAAACCTGTCTAAAAGCTTCTTCATCCTTCCAAGCACTACAAATCCCATCTATAGAATATTTGCAAGCATTAATTAACCTTTTTAGACCTTTTTTGCCTTTTTTATGATTATATAAATCACTCATATTTCTAACTCTATTTATTGTGCAATTACATAGATATTATAACTTGCAAAAATCTGGGAGAGAATCATCTTTAACCCTTCAATATTTTTTAAATAACTTGAATTAAAATAATACTCCCCCTGCTCTCTTATTTTTAATCCAACTTCTACACTATCTTTTTGTCCTTTTAACAATTCTTTATACGCCTCAAGTGCTTTAAAAATTTCTTGTCTATCAGGTAAATTTAGTACTTCAGCATATAAGCCAACAAGCATTTGTATAGATGCAGATTCAAGGTCTATATGTTTTTGATATTCTTCTTCTTGCATATTATTTGCTTTTAGCAATGATTGATAAATATGATTTGATTTAACTTTAAAGCTCAAATTTTGAATATTTAATAAAGTATTGTCTAAGAAAGAGTTGATTGGCATCTGTAGGGCTATCTTTATCATATTCTTATTGGTAAATGCAGGATCTTTCCTATACATATCTAACTTTAAGGTAAAAAGTGCACTTTTTGTTTCTATCTCAAACCAACCATCATTTCTGACGACTCCCTCCCGCTTATCACGGACTTGATCTGTAATAAACAATTTAATTGCAATGGGTTTAAAGTCATCTGGCATATCATAATTGATTTTATCAATATCTGCTTTCACATACTCTTGCATCGAATATGTTTCAATATCTTTTAATCCAATTCTTAAATTTTTCATAGAAAGTAAAAGGGAGGCATCTGAAGCTTTTAAAATCTTAAAAGATTTACTACTACACTCATAACTCAAAAATCCTCTACACTTAAAAGGTTCATATACTAGTTCATAACCTTCTGTAGCTAGGGTTGCTAGGTTTTCATGTATCTTTTGTTCAAATTCTTTTTTAATTTTTGAACCAACATAAAGCAGTGATATACCCAATAAAACAATCAATCCAGCTCCAGCCAAAAGAGCTACTTTTGAAATTCTTCTTATTAACATAAAAACTCCAGCAGTAATTTGAAAAATAAAGAATTATACAAAAAGTCTCCCTTAAAAAAGGGAGAAGGAAGATTATTTTTTATCTACCACTTGATAGTTATAGGGGACAAGATTTTTATCAAGCTCTAGTAGATTCTTTGGTGTATTATCTTGCAATGGCTCTTCATAATAACGCTTACCATTAATTTCAACTGGTTGAGGAGCAATTTTTCTTAAATCCTCAAATCCCAAATCACTTGCTTTCATCTTAATGCCATATTTAGCGGCAATTTCTAAGACGACATTTTGTCCATCTTTTGCAAATTTCACACCTTGTTCAGCAATTCTATTTGCCTCTCTTGGATTGTGGAAACCTGAAGAGTTTTCTGCATTCATAAAATCAGCCCTAATTTGACTCTTTCTATGTAATTCTAATGCAGGTTTTACAACTGCTGTAATCATTTCCTCTTGTTTTGCCTTATCCTTAACTTTAGAAAACTCTGGCAATTTAGCAAGTTCAACCCTAAGAGTAGTGATATCTTTAATCAAGCTTGCAACTGCATATTCAGCCATTCTAATATTTGATGCTGTAGCTCTTTGTATATCGCGAACCTGACCCCTTAGATACTCTTCACTCTGACTATGGCAAGATTTACAAGAACTATTAACATCAAGTAAAGGAGAGGCTATAAAATGGTTTGTGACCTTTTTAGCACCCTTTCTTACATATGGCATATGGCAATCTGCACAACTTACTCCATTAGCAGCATGGACGCTTCCAGAGAATAACTCTGTTTCTGGGTGTTGAATCTTAATCACAGGTGTTTTTGTAGTTGCGTGAATAAAATCTTGAGGAAAAACATCCCTAATACTCTCATAATAATCATCAAACATTTCAATTCTAAAGGGTTGGCCTTTTTTCCACATCTTCCAAGGGAATGTAAGCTCAATACCATCTGCTGCTTTTTCTACAATCTTATTTCCATCTTTTAGCTCACCTACTTCTTGATAATTTGTCTCTGTCTTTACCATCACTTTATTGCCTGTTGGATGATTATAATATTCAACATGGCACTGAGCACATACAAGTGTTCTCATTTCTTGTCTTGTAGCTTTTACTCCTTGTTTTTCATCCCTTTCATATCCTCTAGAAACAAGAGCATTGATTGCAGCTGGTCTTGTAATTCGCAGACTCATATCACTTGGATGATGACAATCAGCACAGGTGCTTCCCATCTTCTTACCATGAACAGAATCTTCACCTTCCATCAACTTAATAATTGTCCAATACTTCATCGTGTTAAACTCAACCCAACCAAGCTGTCTTACTAAGTTTGGTACATTTCCAGAATGGCAGTTCATACACGCACCTGGTTGACCTCCAAATTTTGCCAGTCCATGTGAATTTAAAAAATCTTTATTGTTTCTTAAAGTTTCCATTTGATCAATTTGTGAGTAATAATGACTCCTATTTTGATTGTAATCATATTTAAATGCATATCCATCCCAAAACATTGTAAGTTGTGGGTATCGATTTAATTTACTATAAGGATAACTTCCTGCAAAATCTGTAGCTGTATGCGTAGAATCTTTCATTTGCAAATACATATCTAAATAATCAGGAAATTTTTGTCCCCAAACCGCAAAATCAACTTCATCATCATTTAACCCCATAGAAGGTGCCTTGGCTAAGCCAACTGCCTCCCCTTTCTTTGTCGCGATATCAGCATTAAGCCAAGCTATCCCAACCCCCAATATCACGCCAAACACAACAATAAAAACTAAAAACTTATTTTTCATCCATTCTCCTTTTTTGTTTTATTAAGTTAAAATCCTCTTTTGTGTCCTACATCTTGATGACAAGACACACACCTCAATGCATTATCTTGATGCAAAACCTTTAAAGTTGGATTGACTACATTTTTTACATAATCTTGATGACAAGACACACAATTTTCCTGAACCCATTTTTTTGTATTTTCATTGGCTTCAAGATGTGTAGGAATATTCTTATCAAAAGTGAAAGCAAATGAGTGGCCAAGACCACTTTGAGCTTTTGCAATCCATTTTCTTACGAAAGAATGAGGCAGATGGCAATCAGAACACTGTGCAACACTCTTATGTGAGCTTTTATTATAATCATCATAAACCTCATTCATAATATGACAATTATTACAAGCCACAGAATCATTGCTTAGATAAGACAACCCCTTAGCATCAAAAAATGTAAAACAACCAATACCAACGATAAGGCCTGCAACGAGAGTAGCAACCATTAAAAGTTTCTTTTTCTCTCCCATTTTTAGCCCTCACTATAGTATAATTTTGTCGCGTTACACTCTTTGATTCTATAATAAGGAATCTAAAAATAAACTTAATTGAACTGGGAAAAGTAAATAAATGGTAACAAATCAAAAAATATTTTTCTATTCTAGTTCTAATAGTCCTATTTTTAAACATTCTAAGATTGATTTCATAATTACTTCAAAAAATTATGGCTTTAGTACCCATGATTTTTCAAGCCTAAATTTGGGCTACCATACTGGTGATGCATATATCAATGTTTCAAAAAATCGGAACAAGATTTGCAAGCTTTTTTACCCAAAAAAGCCTCTTTTGTGGCTAAACCAAATTCATAGCGATCTTATCATCACCCATATAAAGCCTGGAACATCACTCTATCAAACAGGAGATAGCCTTATTTGCAAAAGTAAGAAAATCAAAGCAATGATAATGGTGGCAGACTGTGTTCCTGTTTGTATTTTTGACTCTAAAAATAATGTTTTTGCATTAATCCATGCCGGCAGATTGGGTCTTTTTCAAAAAATTATCTCAAAAACTATCATAGAAATGTCAAAAATTTTTTCTACCAAAAGCAAAGATTTACTTGCTTATATAGGGCCTTGTATTCATCCATGCTGCTATGAAGTGGATGCAAAAATTTTACTTCAAACAAAACAGTTATTTAAAAATGACTTTGAAAACTTTGTAATAGAGCATAATCAGAAGTTTTTTTTAAACTTACCTGCCATGGCAAAGTTTCAACTCACAGATTTTGGCATTTCTGGTTCTAATATTGAAATTTCTCCCACCTGCACATTTGAAGAGGAGAATCTTTTTTCTTACAGGAGAAATAATAAAACAGGCAGATTTGCATTAATAGCAAGTTTGAAGTGATATTTACTACCCTTATCTTATAATAGCCAAGATAAAAATTTAAAAGGTAGGTATAAGATGCGTTCTAAGATACTTGAAAACAACCCTAATCTCAGTGCAAAAAGCATCCAAATTGTAAAGAAGATTCTAAGCAAAAATGATCTTAAAGCAAATGAATTGCGCAAGAAATATCAAGATGATGGTCTTTATTGCATCAATTTTATGAGCTCTCCAGGTAGTGGTAAAACCACTTTATTAGAGAATCTAGCCGGTTTTGAAGATTTTAGGTTTGCTGTAATTGAAGGAGATTTACAGACTAATAGAGATGCAGATCGATTACAAAAAAAAGGAGTTTTTGCAGAACAAATTACAACAGGAGAAGCCTGTCATCTTGAGGCAAGTATGGTAGAAACTACTTATGATTTAATGAAGAGCAAAGGACAGCTCAAAGATATTGATTATTTAATTATTGAAAATGTTGGGAATCTTGTATGTCCCGCAAGTTATGATTTGGGTGCTGCCTTAAATATCGTATTACTTTCAGTTCCAGAGGGTGATGATAAAGTATTAAAATACCCAACAATGTTTTTGTGCGCTGATGCAGTCATTATTAGCAAAGCTGACATGATTGATTATTTTGGCTTTAGGACTTCTCAAGTTCAAGAGGATATGCAAAAGCTAAAGCCAGAAGTTCCTATATTTCTCACAAGCTCAAAAGATAAAGAAAGTTTGGAAAAACTAAAAGATTTTATAATTCAAAAGAATAAAGACAAATACTTTTCACAACATTCTTTTTAACAGTTTAAGAGCAAGGGAGATTTAATAATGTGTTTAGCAATTCCATCAAAAGTTATATCAATAAACAAAGATACCAATACTGCAATCATCGAAACACTAGGGGTTCAAAGAGAGGCTAGTTTAGATCTTATGCAAGAGGAAGTTTTTTTAAATGATTATGTACTTTTGCATATTGGTTATGTAATGAGCAAAATTGATGAAAAAGATGCATTAGAATCCATAAAACTTTATCGTGAAATGATTGAACAAATGGGGGAAGAATATATAGATGAAGAATATCAATGAAAATTTTTTAACAGATGCTTTTAGAGATAAGGATATTATTTTAGCTCTTGCAAAAAAGATACAGCAAGAAGCGCAAGATTTAAAAGAAAAGCTTTATGTAATGGAAGTTTGTGGGGGCCATACTCATACACTAATGAAGTATGGACTAACCAGCCTTTTACCTCCATCAATTCAATGTGTTCATGGTCCTGGTTGCCCTGTTTGTATAATGCCAAAGAACAGAATCAACCAAGCCTATGAAATTGCGATGCTACCTGATACAATCTTACTCACCTTAGGAGATATGTTAAAAGTTCCTGGAAGCAATGGTAGCCTTCAAAATGCAAGAAGCAAAGGTGCGCAAATTGGGTTCTTATATTCTCCCTTTCAAGCACTAGAAGTCGCAAAGAAAAATCCCTCCAAAAAAGTTGTATATTTTGCTATAGGATTTGAAACTACAACACCTATGACAGCAGCTCTACTCCAAAGAACGATTAATGAGGGTATCACTAATCTTTATTTTCATATTAATCATGTTCTTGTTCCACCTCCTCTTTATGCAATTTTAGATTCAAAAGACAATAAGATAAATGCTTTACTTGCGCCATCTCATGTTAGCGTGATTTCAGGTTCAAAAATCTATGAACCCATCTTTGAAAAATATCAAATCCCAATTGTAGTAAGTGGTTTTGAACCTGTGGATATGATGCAAAGCCTTTTAATGATTGTAAAACAAGCAAAAAATAAAACTCCTAAGCTTGAGGTGGAGTATTCTAGAGTTGTTACTAGAGATGGAAATAAAAAAGCACAAGAACTTACTAATACCTTTATGCAAACAAGGGAAAATTTTAGTTGGAGAGGACTGGGGAATATTCCCCATTCTGCACTTACCCTCAAAAAAGAATTTGAAAAATACGATGCAGAAATTATTTTTAATTCTTATTTAAGCAAGGAAGATATCAAAGATAATCGTGCCTGCAGATGTGGGGATATTCTCAAAGGAGTGGCTAAGCCTTATGATTGCAAGGTTTTTGGAAAATCTTGCACACCAAGCAATCCTCTTGGAAGCTGTATGGTAAGTAGTGAAGGTGCTTGTGCGGCTTATTATAAATATGGGGCATTAAGATAATATCTTAATGCTCTTACTTATTTCTATGGCTGATTTTGTTAAATTCTTAGAACTATTTCTAGGATCAAAAATATTAATTTGATTTTTTACTACACTCTCTTCAATTGTATCAGATCCCAATTCTTCATTTTGATTACTTATTTCTGCTTTAAAGGCATTTTCATAAAGCTCATACAATAAATCCACATCTTCCTTTTTAAGCTCAAGACCTGAAACAATACTCTTAATATATTCTCTTTCCTTATCTTCAAACTCACCATCTAAATATGCTATCATCAATAAGAAATCAACAAACCTTAATCTTTTCTTATACTCTGCATAGCTATATTGAAAAAATTCCGCTACCAATTCCTTGAGTTCTCTATTTGAAATCGTTTCATTAAAAAAATTTAAAGCCTCTTGCTTATCTTTTTCTAGGTTAGGATATACAAAAAAATACTGATTTATAAGATTCTTTATCACAATATCAAAAGCCACGCTAATCTTTTCTTTATTTGGCATTCTTTTTAAAATCTCTAGCATCACACCCAACTCTGTATTGCCAAAACCTTGTTTTACAACCTCTTTTGTTTCTTCACTCTTCACTTCAATATTTTCATAAGGATCTTGCTTGATCTCATCTTGAGGTATCTCATCTTTAATACTACCAGCTCTACCCTTTAAATACTCTTCTTGATTTAAAGGATTCTTTAAATAATCCTGTAACACATTATAAAGATAATAAACAACAATCCCTGCCAAAAGTAAAATCAAAAAATCCATAATCTCAACCCTCTAATCTCTACTTTTTGCCTCAAACTTCTCTCGATACTCTGCCAATCTTTGCTCTTCTTTTGCTTTATTAATCTTTTTCATCCTCAATAATTCCTCTTTTTGTTTTGCCTCAATCATCAATCGCCTCTCCCTCTTCTCTCGCATCTTTTGGATATACTCTTCCCTCTTTTCAGGAGATTGAAATTCTATAGGTTGCATTACTAAAACCAATAATACAAAAACAAAAAGTGTAATTGCTATTGCCATCGTGCTATCATCACCACCTACACGATACCACATTACACCAATTATAGAAGCAAAAACAAACTTTAAAAAAAGTTTCATTGGCACCTCAATAATCTATTTTGTCTCCCAATCTTATAAAAAACTAGGAATTATATATAAAAATTATGGAAAGTTGAAATACTAATTTACATACCTCTAACACTTTGCAGATTCTCCATAAAACAATAGTATAATGGTTGCCGCAATTTAAAACAACACAAAAGGAGAGTTTTATGCAAACCCAAACAAGTCGTCGTGATTTTATTAAAAGCGTGGCTGTAGTGTCTGCAGCATCAGCTGTAGGTGTTAGTGTCCCAAATCAACTTTTAGCTAAATCAAAAGAAACTCAAAAAGATTGGAAATGGGATAAAAGCGTCTGTAGATTCTGTGGAACTGGTTGTGGAATTATGGTAGCCACAAAAGATGGTTCTATAGTTGCAGTAAAAGGAGATCCTGAGGCACCTGTTAATAGAGGTATTAACTGCATTAAAGGGTATTTCTGTGCAAAAATTATGTATGGAGAGGATCGCTTAACCCAACCACTACTTAGGGTAAATTCTAAGGGAGAGTTTGATAAAAAAGGAAAGTTTGTTCCTGTAAGCTGGAAAAGAGCTTTTGATGAAATGGAAAAACAATTTAGAAAAACCTATGATGCGATGGGGCCTAGTGGAATTGCACTGATGTCAAGTGGTCAATACACAATTCCTGAGGGGTATGCAGCGGTTAAATTAATGAAAGCAGGCTTTAGATCCAATAACATTGATCCAAATGCGCGCCATTGTATGGCAAGTGCTGTTGTTGGTTTTATGCAAACTTTTGGAGTTGATGAGCCTGCAGGTTGTTATGATGATATTGAGCTTACAGAAACGGTTGTAACCTGGGGTGCCAATATGGCAGAAATGCATCCAATCCTTTGGAGTCGTGTCACAGATAGAAAACTTACAAATCCCCAAAGAGTAAAAATTATCAATCTTTCTACTTACACTAATAGAACATCTGATATTGCTGACATTGAAATTATTTTTAAACCTCATACAGATCTAGCAATCTGGAACTTTATTGCAAGAGAAATTGTTTATAACAGACCTGAAAGCATTGATCAAGACTTTGTTAAAAACTACTGTGTATTTAGTACGGGATTTGTCAATATTGGTTATGGTATGAGAAATGATCCAAACCATAAAGATTTTTCACCAAAAGAGAGAGATACTGTTGCAAAGCAAGTTAGTAAAAAGTTAAGCAATGAGGAAGGAGTAACTCTTCAATATCTTGGTTTAAAAGCTGGTGATGAACTTAAAATGGATAATGCAAATAAAGCTGATGTTCATTGGGAAATTGGCTTTGAAGATTTTAAGAAGGCTCTTGAACCCTACACTCTTGATTTTGTTGCTCAACTTGCCAAGGGTGATGAGACAGAAAGTTTAGAATCTTTTAAAGAAAAACTCCAACAACTTGCAAACTATTACATTGAAAAAGATAGAAAGGTGGTGAGCTTTTGGACGATGGGATTTAATCAACACCAAAGAGGAAGTTGGGTAAATGAACAAAGCTACATGGTGCATATGTTGCTTGGAAAACAAGCAAAACCCGGTAGTGGGGCCTTCTCTCTTACAGGACAACCAAGTGCTTGTGGAACTGCAAGAGAAGTAGGAACATTTGCACATAGACTCCCTGCTGATATGGTGGTAGCAAACCCTAAACATAGAGAGATTGCAGAAAAAATTTGGAAACTTCCAAATGGAACCCTAAATTCTAAAGTTGGTTATGCTTATCTAGACATAATGAGAGCACTTGAAGATGATAAAGTTAAGTGGCTTTGGGTTGCGGTAAATAATCCTTGGCAAAATACTGCAAATGCAAATCATTGGATCAAAGCTGCTAGAGAAAAAGATAATTTTATTGTTGTAAGTGATTGTTATCCTGGTATTACAGCAAAGATTGCAGATTTAATTCTCCCATCTTCAATGATCTATGAAAAATGGGGTGCATATGGTAATGCTGAAAGAAGAACTCAACATTGGAAGCAACAGGTAGTACCTCAAGGGGATTCAATGAGTGATTCGTGGCAGATTTTAGAGTTTTCTAAGCGTTTCACACTTAAAGATGTATGGGGTAAAAATTATCCTGATTTGGATCTAAAGAGTGTACTAGAAGAGGCTAAAAAAATGGGTTATCAAGAAAACTCAACTTTATTTGATGTTTTATTTGCAAATAAAGATGCTCAAAAATTCACTATAAAAGAGCCTTTATTAAAAGATGGTGCGCTAAACACTGAGGTATTTGGAGATTCAAGAAAGGTCAAGGGTAGTGATGATAAGGTATTTATGGGATATCAGTTCTTTATCCAAAAATATCTTTGGGAAGAATACCGCTTATTTGGTATGGGTCATGGGCATGATCTTGCAGAGTTTGATGTTTATCACAAAGTAAGAGGGCTAAGATGGCCAGTAGTTGATGGAAAAGAAACTCAATGGAGATTCAATGCAAAATATGATCCATATGCAAGAAAATATGGCAAAGGAAAAGATTTTGCATTTTATGGTCACAAAGATGCAAGCTTAATGCAAGGTGATTTATTAAAACCAAATGAGGATAAAAAGCCAATTACAAATAGAGCAAAAATATTTTTTAGACCCTATATGGACCCTTGTGAAATGCCTGACAAAGAATATCCAATGTGGCTTGCAACAGGTAGGGTTTTAGAACATTGGCATAGTGGAACAATGACAATGAGAGTGCCTGAACTTTATCGTGCGGTTCCTGAAGCACTTTGTTATATGAATGAAGATGATGCAAAGAGCAAAGATCTAAAGCAAGGTGAGACAGTCTGGATTGAATCAAGAAGAGGTAAGGTAAAAGCTCGTGTTGAAATTAATGGTAGAAATAGGCCTCCAAAAGGTCTGGTTTATGTGCCTTGGTTTGATGAAAATGTTTATATCAATAAAGTATGCCTAGATTCTACTTGTCCTTTATCTAAACAAACAGACTTTAAAAAGTGTGCGGTAAAGGTATATAAGGCTTAGATAGATGAATTTAGGGCGTAGAAAGGCTTTGCAATCCATTTTTCAAACAATGGGACTTGTAACAATAGGAGGGTTGGTTTGGAGCGCATATGTTTCTGAAGCTAAAAGCAATCCTCTTTCTCTCTATCCTCCTGGAGCTAGAGATAATTTTGCAAGTACTTGTATTAAATGTGGTCTTTGTGTTGAAGCCTGTCCTTATTACACCTTGAAATTATCTACAAAAGGCAATAAAGGATTGCCAATTTTTGAACCAAGAGATGTGCCTTGTTTTATGTGTGAGGATATACCTTGCGCAAATGCTTGCCCTACAGAAGCTTTGGACTTAAACCTCTTAACATCAGATGGGAGGCTTGATATTGCAAAATCAAGAATGGGAGTTGCTGTTGTAGATACTCATAATTGTATTGCTTACTTGGGAATTCAATGTGATGCCTGCTATAGAGCTTGTCCTCTGATAGATAAGGCTATTTATTTAGAATATAAATCCAATGAAAGAACAGGGAAGCATTCAATGATCTTACCAATGGTTGCAAATGATGTTTGTACTGGATGTGGAAAATGCGAGAAAGCCTGTGTAACAGAGGTTGCTTCTATTAAGGTTTTACCAAGAGAGTTAGTCTTAGGCAAAATGGGGACAAACTATATTAAAAACTGGGAAGAAGAAGATGAAAAAAGGCTAGAGTCTGCAATTATTAAACCAAAGATTGATTCTAAGAAACAGACTTTAGATTATTTAAATGGGGATTTTTAATGTGGTTGGCTAAAAATTATTATCTCATACTAAGAAGATTTACACAAATTTCCTTGTTATTGTTATTTGTGTTAGCTAATTGCTCATTAATTACGATCTCTAATCAACAACATTTAGTGATTCGTGGTGATATTTCTAAATTTGAAAATGGAGAAAGAAACCTTGCAATCGCAAATCCAAAAAAGGACTTGATGCCCTTTAGTATTCTTGAAGGAAATCTAAGTGGCTCAAAAGTTTTTGATCTAATTCCCCTAAGTGATCCTCTTGCCTTTATGCAAATATTTTTGGCAGGTGGAGCCATTAGCATAGATCTTTTAATCGGTTTTCTCATCATCTTACTTTTCTATGGATTTTTCTTAGGTCGTGGTTATTGTGCCTTTGTTTGTCCAATCAATCTGGTTACTGATTTTGCAAATTTTTTAAGAAGAAAGTTCCACATTGAAAATATTAGATTCTTGGCCATCTCTAGAAAAACAAAATTTGCAGTCTTATTCCTTGCACTACTCCTCTCTCTTTTATTTGGGGTTTTAGCTTGGGAGATGATTAGCCCTATCTCAATGCTACATCGAGGCATTATCTTTGGTATGGGAAGTGGTTTTTTTGGTATTTTAGTTGTATTTTTATTTGATTTATTTATGTTAAAGAATGGATTTTGTGGCCATATTTGCCCACTTGGTGCCACCTATAGTTTAATTGGTGCAAAGTCTTTTTTGAAAATTGAGCATAAAGTTGAAAACTGCACAAAGTGTATGCAATGTGTTAGAATCTGTCCTGAAAATCAAGTACTAAATATTGTTGGTAAAACAAGCGGCTTAATCACAGGGATTGCCTGTATTAAATGCGGTAGATGTATCGAAGTTTGTGATGATAATGCGCTAAGTTTTAATATCTTAAATTTTATACAAAAGGAGAAGAAATGAAAAACAAAATTTTATTAAGTTTATTAATGGCAACAGTTTTTGGAAGTAGTTTTGCGGTGTCTAATGGGGTAGAAGACACTCAAATTGGCTTAAGAAAAGCTCCATTAAATGATGAAAAAGATGTAAAGTTGCAAGACTTTAAATTTGGAACTGGAAGTGCAGGAGAAAGTCAAAAAATTGAAAGATCTTATGAAAATGCTCCTCCACTTATCCCCCATGACATAGATGGTATGTTACCCATCACCCAACAAGACAACTCCTGTATTGGTTGTCATGCTGTTGAAGTTGCAAATGATATAGGTGCTACTCCTATTCCAAAATCACACTACTATGATCTAAGAAATAAAAAGGCTCTAACTGATGGCATTTCTGATTCAAGATACAATTGTGTGCAATGCCATGTTCCTCAAGCACAAACAAAACCTCTTGTTAAAAACAACTTTAAACCTGATTTTAGAGATGAGAAAGAAAAACATCAATCTAATCTACTTGATGTTATCAATCAAGGTGTAAAGTAAATGTCTCAACAAAAAAAAGTCTCCTCAAAAGAGGAGACAAACCTCTCTCGTCGTAGGTTATTTGGACTAAAAACTCCTAAAGAAGAGGTAAGAATTATTGCAGATATCGACCCTATTTCCTGTTTAGCTTATCATAAGACTATTTGCTATTCTTGTAGAGATATTTGTAGAGAATATATTCATTTTAATGGTTTATTTTTTCCAGAGATCTCTCAAGATTGCATAGGCTGTGAAAAATGTCTTAGTGTATGTCCTAGCAATGCTATTTTCCTCAAAGAAATAAAATGTTAAGAATCTTAGTCTTTATTTTCAATCTCTTTATTTTTGGTAAAGCTCTAATACTAACTCCACAAAATATTATTGATAATCAAAGCGAAATTACTTCTATGCAAATCCATAATCATATACTTTATGTTTCATCCATCAATGGAAAACTAAATTTATATAATTTAAACTCCTTAAAATTTCAAAAAAGCATCATAATCCCTTCACACAAAGATATCTTAGATAAAATACAAGTTCCAAAAGTTACCAGTACCTCTACAAACAATTTAAATCAAACCCTTATTACTGCAACAAATCAATATGGCTCAAGCAATCTTTTTTTAAATGATAAAGATTTGTCTCTTATTTTAGAAAATTTAGAAATTATAAAAACAATTTGGATTAGTGATACCCAAGCAATTATTGCCCTTTTAAGCAACGAAATTTTGCTACTTGATATACCTACTAAAAAAATTATCTATAAGTCTCAAATCTCTCAATCAAGCCTTAGTGATATTGTATTTAGCCAAGATTTAAACCTTTTATTTAGCACAGGAGAATCTGGAATCATCTATGCAATCAATCCTCAAGATGGAACTATTTTGTATAAAATTAACAATATCCATAAAGATAAAATTTTTCAACTTGCACTTGCAAAACAAACCTTAATCAGCGGGGGAGAAGATAGAAAAGTTAGTATTTTTAATTTGCAAAATCCCACTATGCCTCATATTTTAAAATCTAGCTTTCTAGTCTATGCTGTAGGTATCAATTCAAATGCAACCCATATTGCTTACATGGAAGATGAGGTTGGTAATATCTCTTTGTTTTCACTTCAAAATCATAAAGTTATTGCCTCATTAAGAGGAATGAAAGGTATTATCAATACAATACTTTTTTATAAAGATTATATGATTGTAAGTTGTGATGAAAGTAAAATTTATTTTTTTAATCTTAAAGGAGTAATTTGATGAATATCTCAAGCATTATTATTAAAGCAACTCAAGAAAATTGGGAACAAAAAATCAGCCAAATTAATAAGATTCCATACACCCACATCGAACTAGATGATAAAGAAAAAGGTATCATGATTGGCGTGATTGAGGCACCTGATGCCCAAAAAGAGATAGAGATCCTTAAAACAATCAATTCTATGCAAGGAATTCTAGGTGCTGATATGCATCTTACTTATAATGAAAATGAATTAAAAGATTGCCAAATGAAAGCAGAAGATATTGCAGAGTTAATAGATTCAAAGCCTATTGAACAAATGAAATACAGCGGAGATGTAAATAACTACATTAAATAAGATTTTTAAAAAAGAAGAAAAAGGGGGAGGGGTCAAAGCCTCTTAATTAAGAGGCTAAAAATTATTGTACTACAGGAGTAGAACCATCCCTCAACTCAGCACCAACATCCTCTCTTTTTACGCTACCTACATCACTCCATACAATACAACCATCTGTAGGACAAGCACTTGCACAAGCTGGAGCATCATTATGTCCAACACACTCTACACATTTATCAGAGTAAACATAGTAAATCCCCTCTCCTGTTGGGTTATCACTATCATCAACAATTGCTTCAACAGGACACTCATCAATACAAGAACCACAAGCGATACAAATATCCGTAATTTTTACTGCCATTTTCTATTCCTTATGTTTTTAATTGGTTTTTGTTTCCAAAAACTGTCCATAAGTATAAACTAATTATCATAAAAATAACTTTAATGAGAATGTTTTATCCAAAAAAACTCTTGATTGCCTCAACCTTATCTATCTTCTCCCAGCCAAAATCTGGTAACTCTCTGCCAAAATGACCATAATTTGAAGTCTTTCTATAAATTGGTTTTAATAAATCCAAGCTTTCAATAATTCCTTTAGGTGTAAGTTTGAAAACTTCTCTCACACAATCTTGTATCCTCTTAGAATCAAACTTTGAAGTCCCGTGTGTATCCACAAGAATTGATACAGGCTCTACCACACCAATTGCATAAGCAATTTGCACAGTTGCTCTATCACAAATTCCACTTGCAACAAGATTTTTTGCAACATATCTTGCCATATATGCACCACTCCTATCAACCTTGCTTGGATCCTTTCCACTAAAAGCTCCTCCTCCATGTGGACAGCTTCCACCATAAGTATCTACAATAATTTTTCTTCCTGTAAGTCCTGCATCTCCTTGAGGTCCTCCAATCACAAACTTACCTGTCGGATTTATATGAAACTTGATATTATCATTCAAATATTCCTTAGGTAAAACCTTATATACGATTTCCTCAATCATTGCTTCTTTAATAGTGCTTTGCGCAACTTCTGGATGATGTTGTGTAGAAATTACAATCGTATCAATCCCAACAGGCTTACCATCCACATATCTAACTGTAACCTGAGCCTTTCCATCTGGACGCAAAAATGGTAAAACCTTATCTTTTCTCTTTTGTGCAAGACCTTGGGTAATTTGATGAGAAAGCCAAATAGGCAATGGCATCAGCACATCTGTTTCTCTACAAGCATAACCAAACATCAATCCCTGATCTCCTGCTCCTATTTCTCCATCCTCTCTATCAACTCCTTGATTAATATCAGGACTTTGCTCTCCTATTCCATTAAGCACTCCTGCACTTTTATAATCAAACCCATAGTCTGCATTATCATATCCAATATCTCTAACAACCTCTCTCACAACATCTTGAATAGGAACATAAGCTGTTGTCTTTAATTCTCCTGCTACCACACAAAACCCATTAGAAACTAATGTTTCACACGCTACCCTAGCCTTGGGATCTCTTTGAAGAATATAATCTAGCACAGCATCACTGATTTGATCTGCCATTTTATCTGGATGTCCTTCTGTTACAGATTCTGAAGTAAATAAAAAATCATTTTGCATAAACTCGCCTTGTATTTTTAAATTTCTGCAATTCTAGCACTTCTTATCAAATGTTTTTCCAAAAAACAACTAGCTTTTGTTAACTTAGTAATTAACTTTATGTAACTATAATTCCAAATGATAATTTTTATTATCTATGAACATATTTTATAGTAAGGAGAATTAAAATGTTAGTAACAAAAAAAGCACCTAACTTCGTTGCTCCAGCGGTGTTGGCAAATAATGAAATTGTAGAAAACTTTGAACTATCAAAAAATTTAGGAAAAAATGGTGCAGTATTATTTTTCTGGCCAAAGGACTTTACTTTTGTTTGCCCTTCTGAAATTTTGGCAATGGATCATAGAGTAAAAGACTTCCAAGAAAAAGGTTTTAATGTTATTGGAGTATCTATTGATTCTGAACAAGTTCATTTTGCTTGGAAAAATACACCTGTTGAAAAGGGTGGAATTGGCAATGTAAGTTTCCCAATGGTAGCAGACATTAAAAAACAAATTTCAAGAGATTATGATGTATTATTTGATGATGCTGTTGCTTTAAGAGGCTCTTTCTTAATTGATAAAAATCAAGTAGTTCGCCATGCAGTAATCAATGACTTACCATTAGGAAGAGAAATGGATGAAATGCTAAGAATGTGTGATGCTCTTCTTTTCTTTGAAGAAAATGGTGAAGTTTGTCCAGCAGGCTGGAGAAAAGGACAAAAAGGTATGAAAGCTACTGCTGAGGGCGTTGCTGAATATCTAAAAGAAAACGCTAGTAAGCTTTAATATAAAGAACTAAAAGAGGAAAATCCCTCTTTTAGTTTTAAACTTTCTTTAAAAAGCAGGTTTTTAGGACTACAACACCTTGTTTATCAACCCTTCCCTCAATCTCACCTTCCTTGTTACCAAGCTTGATATTTTTTACAATCACACCCCGCTTAATTACGCCAGAAGAACCCTTTAATTTTAAATCTTTAATAACCTGAACACTATCTCCAGCACTCAAATCCATACCATTACTATCTTTATACATTATCAACCTCTCCTATAATCTTATTTTTCCACCCTCCCATCAAGGAAGTATAGCAAAACACAAGTAGTCCTATCCCCAAGAAAAGAACTCTAAAATCTAATCAACCTTACGATAAAACTCTAATTTTTTTTTACCCAAAAAACTATTATCCGTGTATTTTGCCCAATAAATCTTAAGCGTATAAAACTCCCCATCTATAAATCTAGCAAAAGGATAGGATTGATAATAAATTTCTATTTGACTGTCCTTAGAATCCTCTATAATAGCCTTTGCCTGTATCCCCCTAATCAGAAACAACTTTTTTGTATCTACAGCAATTGTAATTGCAATTTTTGGATTTTTTTGTGCAAGTGAGATATGCTTACTCTTGGCACTACTTTTTATAATTAATGCCAACTCTTTATCATCAAAAGCATAAAAACAATTTGCAGCATAAGCTCCTTCATCATCGCAAACACAAAAATTTAAAATATGTTGTGAACATATAAAATCTCTCATTATAGAATCCATCACAACCACCCTAATTTTTATTTTTTACTTTCTAAATCAATCTAAACAAAAAATAACTACTTTTTATTAAAACTAATTTTCTTATAAAATCCAACCCTATTTTTTAAAAATAAAATACAAACTCTTATCAATTTTTATTGACTTTCTATTTGCCAAGAAGCTAGAACTAAAACTTCTACAAATCCCTTGCCAATTCCTCTTAAACAAAAAATAACCTTAAATAAATACTCTACGAAAAAATTATTTATTTAAGGTTGTTTTTGTAGTTTCAAAGCAGAATAAACTCGGCTTTGAAACATCTTTTATTAAAGCAAACCATTCCATCTGTCTGCTCAACTTCCCTAATTCCCTATTTAAAAATTTTTTTAGAATCTCTAAAAAATATACAACAATACAATCTTGTGCCTTCTAAAATCTTGGCACTCTTAATAATACTCTTTTTTATTGACAAAAATGGATAAAAATACATTTATATGTATTTTTTTTAATAAAAACATATAATTAATCAGTCTAATATACTAATTTGTCAAGATATACACATAAAATATAGAGATTTCTTGCAAAAAATCAAGCTTTTTAATTCCAATTATTTTTCACAAGAGCTTAGCTTCTCAATATAAAACCCAAAATAATATTAGGGATTTAAAAAAATATTTTTAAGGCAATAAAGATTTAAAAGCAACCTAATGGTCTTGCAAAAAAAATCCTATAGTATTTTTAAAAAATACTATCTCTAAAATCAACCTAAAAACTTGTGATACAAAATCATATAAAAGATTTTAAAAGAGATATCCAAAAACTCCAAAAATCTTATCAGTCACAGAATAAATTTTCCCATTTTGGAAAAATTTTAGCTTAAATCATTTTCTATGTAAAACTATCTTAGCCCTTTAGTAAAAAATCCAAAGAAGCATTAAGACACGGAATTATTAAAAAATAATAAATAAAAAGAATCTAAACTCAAGTATAAACCTCATGATGATTTAAATTTATTTTTGATCAGATGTTTAATTTTAGGCTAAAAAGGCTCTAAAATTATAGAATTGATATAAAAAAGGCGTTTAAGCATTGATAATCAATACTTTTAAAAAATTACAATAAACTTATCATTGTTTGAATGATTTTTTATCATCTTTTTTCACAAGAAAGATTCTTTATAAAAAGAATAAACACCAAAATTACTAAAAATAGTTTTGATAGATAAAAGTAAAATATTTTTAAAAACTTAGAGATGTTTAATAACAAGCTTTTGTTTTAGTAATATTAAAAGAGAAAAAATCTGATTAAAAATTAGTTCCAAAAAAAATATCAAGCAATGATTAAACTTAAAAAAATATCTAAAAGACAGGAGAGCCTCTAAGTCCAAAAGACACTTAGGGCTATTTAGTCATCTATTTTATGGCTTACAAACTTAGAGTAATTATCAATAATCAATCCGCCCTTTCTAAAGCCAAGACCACAAGATTCATAGGCAAAGAACACATTAGGCTGATAATAAAAACCTTGATGCGTATTTAGAGTGCAAAACTCTTGATAAATAGGTTTATGGTTTTGATAAATACCCCCATTCTTTTTTAAAATCTCCCCATTACTTTCAATAATTTCAACATTTGCACCCTCTCGACCAAATGCAGTTTTTTTTACTTGTTTTTTATTTTTTAATGGTTCAAAACTTGTTTCTAGCAACAATGGATGATTAGGAAATAAATCCCAGAGAATTTTAAGTATTCTTTTGCTTTGAAAAAGCAATGTATAAGCAGGATTTAGAAAAATCGCTTTCTTATTTTCCATAATCTCTTGCATTAATAACGCCAGCTCTGGTTCATCAATTGCAATATTCTCCCAAGGTATAAGCTTAAATAAAAATTCATAATTTTGATCTTTGTAAAAAACCCCCTCTGTAGAAGAAAAATTTACCTCATCAATAAAACCAAATTCTGTATTAAACCCAACAGATTGAGCAATCTCTTGTAAGAATCTTGTGGTTCTTTCTTCTTCTATATTGCCTCCAACACTTGAAAACAAAATCTTCCACCCTTGATATAGATTCTCAAAATTGCTTACATCTTCATTTAAAGTAATGAGTCTTTTAAAGTTTTCCCCAATACTCTCAAAAAGATTATTAAATTGTGCGGATTCATCTAAGTTATTATATTTAAGCAATGCCCACTGCACCACTGCTGTTTCATAAAGCATTGTAGGCGTATCTGCATTAAATTCTAAAAGCTTAATAGGTGCTCCATCAATGCCTCCTGCAAAATCAAAACGACCATACAGATGCCAATGCACATCTTCTTCAAAACTCTGTTTTATCATAGGGATAAGAGAATTAGGAATATCTAATTCAAAAAACAAATCATTTTTAATCACATAGTCTGCAGCCTCAATAAACATATCATAAAGTTCATTGCCCGCCTCATAAAACCTCTCTGCTTCTTCTTTAGTAATCACCACTAGTTCATCTTCAATGTAGGGGGTATTGTCTAAATCACTATGCCAATTTAAACCAATTTCTTCTAGAACTTCTTTGCTTAAAGGATTAATTTTTTGGATTTGCATTTTCAGCTCCCTAAACTTTGAGATGAGTTATTTTTAAAAAATCCACTTTTAGCATTACTAGATGGGGTTTTTGTAGCACCTGCACCTGAACTTTTAAAGCTATTTTTACTGCGCTCATAAGCTTGGGGGGACTTGTAACCTCTTTGTTGATTTTGTTGATAATTTGGGTTATTAAAAAGCTTATTACCAATATAACTCCCTAAAATTGCCCCAGCAGCACTAGCAAGTAATGCCCCACCTAAACCTAATCCTTGGGAGCTCCCTGATGTCAATTCACTAGTATTATTATCAATTTTTCTTTCTTCCTCTTTTATTAGTGCATCAACCTCGCTTTGACTCAAAACCCTTTCATTGCCATCTTTATCTCTAACTACGACATGTGTCGTGTTACTTGGATATTCCTCTAAGATTCTATAGCTTCCATCATTTTGCTCTTCTAACAATACAAATGCACCTTTTTTGATACTTTGAGATTGATATACGTCTTGGTTATTATTATCACATCCCTGTAAAGCAAATACCACCATTGCGCTTAACCCACCAATTACTGCAAAATCTTTAATCTTTCTTAGATGTCTCATAGTTTTTATATCCTCTTTATATCTTAATACTCTTGCAATTCATTATAAAGACTATCCCTTTCAATAGCCCTAAAACCTGCATTTTTTATTTGAGAGATCAATTCCTCTTTTTTCACACCATTTTTACTTTCCGCACCACCTGCTGATTGGATTGATTCATTTTCAATTGTGCCATCCATATCATCTGCGCCAAATTCTTGCGCAACTAGGGCAAGATTTAAAGATAAACTTGCCCAATAAGCTTTAATATGTGGGATGTTATCCAATAGGATTCTTGCTATGCTAATTGTCTTTAAAATTTCTTGACCGCTTAGAGGATTTTTAATTTTCAAAAAATTATTCTGATTTTGATAAACAAGTGGGATAAATGCATTAAAACCACCTCTTTTTGACTCTACAATATTTTTATCTTGTTGCAAATCTCTTAAACGCAATATATGGTCAATGCGATTTTCCCTACTCTCAACATGTCCAAACAACATCGTACAATTACTCATATATCCCATTTGATGCCAATATTGATGGATTTCAAGCCAACGAGCTGACTTAACTTTTCCCTTGCAGATATATTCCCTAACCTTTTCATCAAAAATCTCTGCTCCTCCTCCAGGCATAGAATCCACTCCAACCTTTGCCATATCCTCTAGCACCTTTTGATAGCCTTTTTTAAACTTTCTATCAAGATAATCTACTTCTGCTGCAGTCATTGCTTTAAGATGAATTTGTGGTAAGGCTTTCTTGATTGCACTAAACATATCAAGATACCACTCATAAGAATAATTAGGGCTATGTGCAGATACAATATGCACTTCCTTTGCTCCCCTTTCATAAGCATTCATCACTTGTAAAACTATTTCATCAATACTCATTTCATAAGAATTAGGATTCTTTCTGCTTGCTGAAAAAGCACAAAACTTACAAACATCTGCACAAATATTTGTAGGATTAATATGTCTATTGATATTAAAAAATACCTTATTGCCATATTTTTTTCTTCGTATTTCATCTGCTACTTGAGCCAATGTAAAAATATCATAATCATAAAGCTTGCTTAGCTCTTGAATACTTAAGTTTTCCTTTTTTAAAACCCTATCTAATAAACTCATTCTAGCCACCTGTATAATAAAAAGCTCGTGCGGACACTTTATCTGCATCCATTGTGTTATCCCACTGATTTTTTTCTGGCTTATTATATACTGCTTGTTCTAATACCGCCTTAAGCTTTTGTGGATTTTTAGAAAGTAATGCTTCTTTTGCATCCACACTATCTTGATAATACAAACAAGGACAAATCACTCCATCTGCTGTTAGTCTTATCCGATTGCAAGATTGACAAAAATCATCATTATGAGGTGCAATAATTCCAAATTGGTAGCCATCCTCGCAAGCATAAAGCTTTGCAGGCCCCATAGCTTTTTCTTCTAAAGCCTTAAAGGAGTATTTTGTTTTTATAATTTCTAAAATATCTTTTTCTTTTAGACCTATGAGCTGATGATTTGCATGAGTATTCTCCATAAACTCAATAAATCTAATCATAATACTTCGCTTTTTGGCAAAGTCAAATAAATCCAATATTTCATCATCATTAATATTTTTCATCACAACCGTATTAATCTTAAGCCCAAAATTACACTTTAATGCTTCCTCAATCCCACCTAAAATATTATTTAAGGCATCTTTTTTTGAAATTTTCATAATCTTATGTGCTTGCAAGGAATCTAATGAGAGATTGATGCGATTTAACCCCGCTTCTTTGAGGATTTTTGCACTCTTTTGTAGTAAAAAACCATTTGTGGTTAATACAATTTGCACTTCTTTGGAATACTGTCTTAAAGCACTAATAAAATCTGGAAGATCTTTTCTTAAAAGAGGCTCTCCTCCTGTAATGCGTATTTTTTTTATTCCATTATCAATAGCAACCTGCAAAAATTTTAAAACATTATCTAAAGGTATATACTCATCATTGTCAAAGGCATCAAAAGGAGTGTTTGGCATACAATATTGACACCTAAAATTACATTGTCTTGTTACAGACACCCGAATATAGTCTATAGTTCTTCCAAAAGTATCCTTAAGCATTTCTCTACCTCTAAATATATAAAAATATATAACGGTTTTTTTCTAAATTGCCGATAAAATCCTATAATCATACAATTATTTTTTTAATCAAAAAGGGTGTGGAATGCAAATTCCTTGTGTTATTTTATGCGGAGGAAAAAGTTCTAGAATGGGAAGAAATAAAGCCTTATTAGCTTTTAAAAACCAAACACTTTTGCAATATCAATTTTCTAAAATGTCTTCTTTATTTCAAGATGTCTTTATCTCCTCTAAAGTTCCTTATTTTAATCTTCCAGCCCTAATTGAAGAGGATAAAACTTTTTCTCCACTTATTGGAATTTTGAATGCATTTCAACAACTAAAAGCCAAAAAGATTTTCTTTATCTGTGTAGATACTCCTTTTATAACAAAATCTAATATTTTAAGTCTAATCAATTCTTTACCATCTCTATCAGATATACACTTTGCAAAAACCCCAAACAAAGAGCATTTTTTAACTTCAATTTGGGATATCAATACAATGCCATTAATCCAACAAGCACTAGTTCATCAAGAATATAAAATTTCAAAAATATTTCAAAAATGCATCACAAGTTTTTTTACATATAATGAGGAAAAAAATTTTTACAATCTCAACACACAAGAAGATTATCTCAGTGTTTTAAAAGGAAGTTAATAGATGGCTGATGAGCAAGAAAAGCAAGAAGCCCCCTCTGCCAGAAAGATACAAAAAGCTAGAGAAGAAGGAAATGTTGCAAAAAGCCCTGAAGTAGTAGCTTTCTTAAGCTTTATTACAGGCTGTTTTGCCATCTTTGCATTCTTCCCTTTTTGGCTTGATAAACTAAAAAAAATCTATATTAACTGTTTGGAATTTTTTTTAAGTGATTTTAGTCTAAATAATATATTTAACCTTTCTTTAAGCATTCTGTGGAATCTGGGCCTTATTCTTTTACCTATTTTTCTTATCCTAATGCTTGCAGGAATTATAGGAAATATTGCACAATTTGGTTTTCTACTTACACCAAAAGTCATTGCCCCAAAGCTTAATAAAATAAATCCTATAAAGGGTTTTAAAAATCTTTTTTCCCTAAAAAAAGTATTAGATGGTTTATTAATCACACTAAAAGTTTTGATTGCCTTTATCCTCGGAGGGTTTTTAATCCTTTCTTTCTTACAGCAAATACCAAATACTGCAATGCTAAATATTTTTTCACAAATGGTTTGGATTAAAAATAAAGCATTAATACTGATTGCTGTTTTATTGGTTTTGTTTCTTGTAATGGCAATATCAGATTTTTTAATTAAAAGGTATCAATACATAAAATCCCTACGTATGAGCAAACAAGAGGTCAAGGATGAATATAAGCAACAAGAAGGAAACCCTGAAATCAAGGCTAAAATCCGCCAAATTATGATGAAAAATACAATGGGTAAAATGATGAAAGCCATACCATCAGCTGATGTAGTCATCACCAATCCAACACACTATGCAGTTGCCCTAAGGTTTTCAGAAAAAGACCCTGCCCCTGTTGTCGTGGCTAAAGGGATCGATCATCTTGCTATTAAGATCAAAGGTATTGCAAGGGAACATAACATAGAGATTGTAGAAAATCCAAAGCTAGCCCGAGCCCTTTATAGCCAGGTTGATCTAGAAGAGCCAATCCCTGTAAGCCTATTTGAAGCTGTAGCCATTATTTTTGCACAAGTTGATTCCATACGAAAAAAATATAATCAATCAACCCAAAATTAAAGCACCCACCAATCCAAAAACTAAAAGTGGAATATTAAAGGCAATAAATGTTGGAACACAGGTATCCCAAATATGGTGATGTTTTCCATCAGCATTTAAACCCATTGTGGGACCAATTGTTGTATCAGCAGCAGGAGAACCTGCATCCCCCAAGGCTCCAGCAATCCCTAAAAGTAAAATTGTAGCAGGCACTCCAAAACCAAGTTCAATACACAAAGGACAATAAAAGGTGGCAATGATAGGCAATGTTCCAAATGAAGTTCCAATACCCATTGTAACAAGTAGCCCAACAAGAAGCATCAAAAGGGCACCACCAAACTTGCCTCCTACCATTGTTGCAATTGATTCTATTAGCTCTTTCACCCCACCTGTGGAATCTAAAACTGCTCCAAATCCGGAGGCAACAAGCATTATAAATGCAATAAATGCCATTGAAGTTACCCCATCCTCTACAATCTTATCCATACTTTCCCATTTTATAACTTTAAACAAGATCATAGATACCACTCCAACAAAGGATCCAAGTGGCAATGAAGAAGTAAAAACTTGCACAAAAAATGCAATACCTGCACTCAATAATGCTAAATAATCTTTTTTTTCTAGTTTTACATCTTTTAAAATCTCAAATTTCTCTTCTACCTGCTTTGAATCATACTCTCGTGGTCTAGAATACAAAATCACAATTGCAATCACTAGTCCTACAAACATTGCTAAACCACCTATCCACATCACACTTGCAATATCTAGGATACTAACCTCAATACCTCTTTTTAGCATCTGCTCCTTAATGATTGTATGATAAATCAATCCAAAACCAACAGGAATACAAACATAAGGTGCTTCTAATCCAAAGGCTAAAGCACAGGCAACAGCTCTTCTATCAAGCTTCATCAGATTCATTACTCCCAAAAGAGGAGGGATAAGAATAGGGATAAAAGCAATATGGATTGGGATAAGATTTTGGGAAAAACACGCAATAAAAGCAATCAAAAAACAAAATAGCGTTGTTTTTTTATTAATCCACAAAGAGATTTTATAGATCAAGACTTTGGTTAAGTTCCCCTTGCTAATAGCAATTGCTAAAATCCCTAGAAATACATAGCTTAAGGCAGTTTCAAGATTTCCACTCATTCCTTGAATCATTACTTTCATTGTATCCACAATCAAATCTTGAAGGGTTTTTAAATTTGCACCCAATGCATCCAAACTCCAATTTTGTAGTTTTTGAATTTGCGAAACAACACCAGCAACAAGAGAAGCCACGACTATAGACAAAAAAACATTAAAACGTAATAAACAAAGCAATATCATCACAAAAATGGACAACACTGCTGAATTAGTCAAAAATAACATATCTAATCACAATACCTCTTTAAAATCTCACCATAGTTATCAATACGCCTATCTCTTAAAAATGGCCATATTCTCCTAACTCTTTCACTTTGCTCTTTGTCAATCTCAACATAAAGCACTTCTTCCTTATCCACAGTAGCCTGTGCTAAGAGTTCTCCTTGAGCTCCAAAAGCAAATGATGAACCCCAAAATAAAATTCCTCCACCTGCTTTATCTGCTTCAAAACCTACACGGTTGATACTTAAAACAGGAATACCATTGGCAACAGCATGGCCTCTTTGAACAGCAATCCAAGCATCTCTTTGCCTAGTTTTTTCTTCAAGACTATCAGATTCAAACCATCCAATTGCTGTGGGATAAATTAAAACTTCAGCACCTTTTAAAGCCATAATACGTGCTGCTTCGGGATACCATTGATCCCAACATACCAAAACCCCTAACTTTCCCACACTTGTCTTAATGGGTTCAAAACCCAAATCACCTGGTGTAAAGTAAAACTTTTCATAAAAGTTTGGATCATCTGGTATGTGCATCTTTCGATATTTGCCTGCAAGAGTGCCATCTTTTTCAAAAACCACTGCGGTATTATGATAAAGACCGGCACTGCGCTTTTCAAATAAGGAAGCAACCAATACAACTTGGTGTTTTTTTGCCAAATCAGAGTAAAAAGCAAGATCTTCTTGGAAATATCCCCCCAAGTCAAAGGTTTCCACCTCTTCTTCTTGACAAAAATACTGCGTATTGTGCAACTCTTGTAAAAGCACTAAAACTGCACCATTTGATGCACTCTCCTCAATCTTTGAGGCAATAAACTCCATCGTATCTTTTCTAGTATTCTTAAAAGAATGTTGTATCAGGGCAACTTTCATCAATCACTCATCTTCATAATCAGAATCTGGATTTTGATAATCATCATCATCATATCCATTATAATACCTATCCTCACTGGCATCATCATTGCTATAATCTTCTTCATCTTCATCAAATATATCGTCTTCAAACAAAAAGACTTTTAATTTCTGCAAATCCTCATAAAAACCTTCTAAAAAATTTCTCTTTAAAAAATTTTCTTGCAAAATCATAGTATCTACCTCTCCCTATTTTTTTCTAAAATATCTTTAATAACTTCACTGCCTATTTGCAAACCAAAACTAGCAGTAACTGCACTAAAACTACCCAAAACTTTACATTTTGGCTCTTCTGGACTAAAAACTGCTTTAAATTTTCCCTTAAAATTATTTTTTTTAAGAATCTCTTTTAATTTTCTTCCAAATCTATCACCATATATGTTCCAAATTTGATCTACCTTTATATTTAAAGGATCAATTTTTTTTGCACTCCCTGTTGAACTGATATAGCTTCCATAAGGGAATTGCATACAACGCTTTGCTAATAAAACCTTTGCTGGAATATCATCAATTGCATCAATCACATAATCATAGGCTTCAAAATCAAAATCTTGTATAAAATCATTATCCACAAGAGCTTGTATTGGGGTAATCCCTTGATACATATCTGCCAAGACCTCAACCTTTGCTTCTCCAACTCTGTGAGACCCTAACTGACGATTTTGATTTGTAACATCAAAAATATCTTTATCCACAATTGTAATTTTTCCAATTCCAACGCGATAAAGACAATCCAGGGCAAAGCCCCCTACTCCACCTACACCAAAAATTACTACACTTTTTTTTCTAAATACCTCAAGATTTTCACCAAATAAGAATCTTGTTCGAGTAAATCTATCCTCCAAAATCTAACCTACCCAAAAAAAGTTCATTGTGAGGAAATGGTATTAGCAACCTCTTCAGAACTTGCTCTAATTTTATCCATAAACTCTTTTGCATCATTTGCAAGTTTCACGCTATCCTCAACTTCACTAATAGACACCTTAATAGATTCCACAACCTGAGAAGTCACATCTCTAATAGAATTAATAGTAGCAGTGATCTCAGTGATAGATCTTCCTGTTCTCTCTGCCAATTTTCTTACCTCATCAGCAACCACGGCAAAACCTCTTCCATGCTCTCCTGCTCTTGCAGCTTCAATTGCTGCATTAAGAGCCAATAAGTTTGTTTGATCTGCAATGTCCTTAATTGTTTGAATTACCGATTTGATTTCATCAGATTGTGCATTTAATGAGACAACTAAATCAGAACTTGCTTGCATTTTTTGTGCAATATTTCTTACATTTTGCGCAGTTCTTTCAATTACTTCTTTACCATCAAAAGTAAGCTTATCATTTCTTTGTGCAAGCTCAGAAGCAAGCTTATTTTTTTGTTCATCTCTCTCTACTTGTTGTGTAACATCAGAGGCAAACTTCACAACTTTATAAATCTTTCCATCAATATTATAGATTGGATTATAACTTGCCTCAAGATAGACCAACTTGCCTCCCTTGGCTATACGAGTAAATAATCCAGACTGGTATAAACCTGCTCTTAAATCCTCCCAAAACTTGGAGTATTCTTTTGATTTTACAAATTCTGGATTGCAAAACATACTGTGATGCTTGCCAACAATTTCACTCAAATCATATCCCATTGTCTTTAAAAAATTCTCATTTGCATCTAAAATCTTGCCATTTGGATCAAACTCAATGCCTGCCATAGATCTATTAACAGCATTAATAGTACCTTTTAAAACTAGTTGTTCATTCCTTCTTTGTGTTATTTCTGAGGCAAAGATTACAATCTTTATAACTTTGTGATCTGGTGTGCGGATAGGTAAAAAGCTGGCTTCAAACCAAAGTTCTGTATTAGCCCTGCTTAGACAACGGATGACTTGTATTTTACTTTTACCACTCTGCACATCTCTCCAAGTCTGAATATACTCTAAGGATTTTAGAAAGTTTGGGTGTAAAAAATCCTCAAACTTTTTGCCCTTTAAATTATCCTCACTTACATCAAGCATATCTGCAAAGTTTTTATTTACATCAAGTACTACACCATCTGGTTGCAATACAATACCAGCCATACACTCTCTAATTGCTAAAATCACACTTTCTAAATAATCACTTCTAGCTTTTAGTTTTAAAAATTCTTCTTTTAATTTGTTTGCAAAAAACATAACAACTCCTCGAAAAACACGCTGAGATAATTTGATATTGTATCAAAAAAGATCAAAAATTGATTCTTTTTTCCTCAAGCTCAAAATAACGCGCCAACTTTGTTTCTAGGATATTTTTTACCGCCTCCAACTCTTTTGCAATTAACCCAATATCTTTGTTTTTATAATTATCTAGATCAGATAGTTCTTTCTCAAAATTCTTTATCTTATTTTCTAAACCCTCAATTTCATTAGGAAGCAAATCCAACTCTCTTTGTTCCATATAACTTAACTTATTTTGTGTCTTTTTTACTTTTTTTTGCTCTTCTTTTTGTAAATCTTTTTCTAAAAAGTCTTTCTGCAACTTCTCATACTCTTTCAACTCTTTTTGTAAGTCTAAAAATTCACTATAACTTAGATAGCTCTCTTGTACCACTCCATTTCCTTCAAAAACAAGCAATTTATCTGCAAGCTTATCTACAAAATAACGATCATGACTCACAAAGATAATACTTCCTTGAAAACTTCTAAGATATTCTTCTAAAATATTAATTGTTTGGATATCTAAATCATTTGTTGGTTCATCAAGAATCAAACAATCATATTTCTTTGTAAAAAGTAGGGCAAGTCCAATCCGGTTCTTCTCTCCACCACTTAAACTACCTATCTTTTGACTTAAAAACTCTTTGGGAAATAAAAAGTTTTTTAAATAGCCAAAAACATGCATATTTTTACCATACACCTCTATATGATCTCCACCATTTGGACAAAATGTTTCTAGCAAAGTTTTATCATCATCTAAAAAACTCTTTTGTTGATCAAAATATCCAATACTAATATCCCCCACTTTTAACTTTCCAGAATCAAAAGATGCCTCTTTGAGTAAAACTTTCAATAAACTTGACTTACCACTCCCATTTTTTCCTACAATTGCAATACGATCTTTTTGCAGTATCCTGAGATTTAAGGATCTAAAAAGAGATTTTTCTCCTATACTTTTACTTAGATTCTCTAATTCAAAAAGCACTTTTTTATTATTCTTTGGTTGGTTATCCTTGCTGTGATTTTGCTCTCTTTGTAATTCTAATTGCATTGTCCTAATAATAGAAGGATTGCTTTTAGCCTTTTCCCGAAGTTCTAAAATTCTAGCCTTTCTTCCCTCATTTCTTTTACGTCTAGCTTGCACCCCTCTACTTAACCATTCTTCTTCTATTTTTAAAAATTTCAAGAGATTCTCATGCTCTTTAGAAAGATTAATAAGCATTTGTTCTTTAGCTTTAAGATACTTTTGATATCCCCCTTGAAAAGCCTGTATTTTTCCTCTATCTAACTCCAAGATTCTGTGTGCTAACCTATCAATAAAATAACGATCATGACTAATAAAAACAACACTTGCATTTAAAGCCAAAATCTGCTCTTCCAAGAACTCTACACTCTCTACATCAAGATGATTTGTAGGCTCATCTAAAATAAACAAATCAGCCTTTTTCATCAATACAGTAGTAAGAGATAGCTTTTTTTGTTCACCACCACTTAAAGTGCTTACACTTTGATTTCTAAGGTCATATAAAGAAAATCTTTTTAAAATTTCTTCAACTTTTTCTTCTAGATTCCAGGCATTATGTTGAGTAATAAAATCAATACACTGAAATTGTTCTTGCAACAACTGTTGATTCTGCCTTGTTTTTAATTCTTCTTCAATTTGCTTCAATCTATTATGAGCAATTTTTAAATCTCCTAAAGCCTCCTCGCAAACTTCATAGACACTCTTTGTAGATAAAAATTCCATATTTTGATTAAGACGAATCATTTTAAGATTATTTTTAAAGACGCTTTTTCCCTCATCTGCCTCTAGATCATTGGAAATAATTTTAATAAGAGTAGATTTTCCACTACCATTCTTACCAATAATTGCAACTTTTTCATTTTCTTGTATGGTTAAATTAATTTGATTTAAAATTACTTTATGCTCAAATTGTTTGCTCACCTCAATTAGACTCAATAATGCCATTTAAACCCTCTTTAAAACCTAAAGTTTAGTTTTTTTATCGTAAAATGCTAACAAAAATTACAGGATTTCTGATGCGTTTTGGACAGATCAATTATATCAATCTAGCACCTTTTGATGTCTTTATAAAATCCTATCCTATGCCCTCAAATTTTAAAAAATTCCTACATCTACATAAGTCATATCCTGCAAAATTAAATCAAGATTTCTTATTTCAAAGAATTGATGCTGGTTTTATCTCCTCAATCGCGGGATATTCTGCTCATCAAAGAAAACACGCAACACAAAGTGGAATTATTGCAAAAGGTGAGGTTTGGAGCGTTCTTCTTCTACCTAATGATTCAAAAAAAGATTATCAATCAGCTACATCTAATGCGCTCTGTGAGGTTTTAGGCTTAAAAGGTGAGGTTTTAATTGGTGATAGGGCTCTTTATCATCGCTATCTTAATCAAGAATGTCAAGATATGGGATTTCTTTGGTTTCAAAAACATAGATTGCCTTTTGTTTTTGGAAGATTATGTTTTAATAAACATCAAAAAATTTATTCTAAAATTTCTGAAAAGTTCAATCAAAAAAGAATAAAAATACCCTATTACATCCTTGAGAAGTATGCTAAAAATAGCTCTATAGATAAAGAGTTTATCCTAAAATACCTCAAACATATTTATTATAAAATTGAGAAAAAAGAAACATTAGGGCTAAAAAGATTCTATCGTGAGCTTTTATTTTTAGGTATCAAAAAGCCTTCACGCTTTCAATCTTTACGAAGCAAATCTTCAAACATCCATTCGCAACACCAAAATAAAAACACCAGCAGAGAAAAGCAATAGCGCATATTGTAATACTC
This sequence comes from Helicobacter sp. 'house sparrow 1', assembly GCF_900199585.1. Classification (NCBI taxonomy): domain Bacteria; kingdom Pseudomonadati; phylum Campylobacterota; class Epsilonproteobacteria; order Campylobacterales; family Helicobacteraceae; genus Helicobacter; species Helicobacter sp. 'house sparrow 1'. The sequence goes on from NZ_FZQY01000009.1 coordinate 44,779, forward strand.
TGCCCTTACCAATACACTAGAACATAACAAAATTATAAAAATAACCAACATAAGAAATAATAAATTAGCATATTCATAAAATCCAAATAAATATTTTTTCTTTATAAAAAGCACTAATAAAAAAATTAGTGAAACTAAAAATAAAAATAAATCAATATAAAAATAAAAATTTAATTTGTCATAATAAGGTTGCATTGCATTGACAATAATAAACAAAATACAGATATTAAGAGAAGGAAAAAATTTATACCCAAAAGAATGCAAGGGTTTTTGTAAATTAAAACAGAGATTAAAGAGCAAAAACCCTAGTGGAAAAAATGTAAAAAAGAAATAAAAAAAGATGGAAACTATAATTTCAAATCCCTTTGCTTCAAAAAGTGAAAAGAAATCAAGATATACAATATCATAAGGTTTAAAATGCAAGGTATCAATAAAACTCTTATCTGCAGAAGTAATGCTAAAAATCCCTATAAATAGAAAAATAATGGAAATAAGACTGGCAAAAAATAATTTTTGCAAATTTGTATTTCCACGCAAATTTGAGTAAATCAGATAAACTATTCCAGATATCGCAATAAGAAAGTATAAAGTTTTTATCAAAAAATCATAAGCAAGACCATCTTTGCAAAGTAGAAAAAATAATTGCGAAAAAGTGTGACTTGTTTCTGACACCATGATACCAAGCATTGCAAAAACAAGAAAAAAGAAAAAAATATAAGATGAAATAACCTTAATCATACCAAACTCTAAAAATTCTTAGCAATAAAGCTATCAATCCCATTTGCAATTCCCACAGCCAAATCTTTTTGATACTCTTTATTGCTAATTCTTCTGGATTCAATTTCATTGGAGTTATAACCTATCTCAATTAATACCGATGGCATCAAAGCCCCTGCCAAAACCCAAAAAGGTCCCTCTCTCACTCCGCCATCTACCACATTATCATATTTGCTTTTTAATTCTCTTAAAATGCCAATTTGCACATCAATTGCAAGCTTATTAGATGCTATGAGGCGGTGGGAATTTAAAGTATTTAAAAAAGATAATTTAGAAAAATAATTCATTGTTTCTACATCACCTTTATTCTCCTGCTCTGCTACACCCCTAGCCCTTTCACTTCTTGCTGTAGATAGAAAATAGGTTTCAACCCCTTGTGAGTTGGAATTTGAAGTTTTTGGAATCGAATTTGCGTGAATAGAAATAAAGAGATCGGTGTTTTTAGCATTTGCCATCTCTGTACGCTTTTTTAAATCCACATACACATCCTTATTGCGTGTCATAAATACCGTATATCCTCTCTTTTTTAATTCCTGTTCTAAAAATTTCCCAACGCTCAAAACAATTGTTTTTTCACAAATCTTAGTAACCCCAATGGCACCGCAATCCTTACCACCATGTCCAGGATCTATCATTATCCGATAAGTTTTTTTTGATTCTAACTGCTTGGATGCAAGAATAGATGGGTTTTCTTTTTTAATTTGCTTATTTTTATCTTGTTTTTCTTTTAAGAGAGGAATTTCATCCACAAAGCTAATATAAAGAGATTTACCCACTATTTTAGTTTGATATGAAGCATTGCTATTGCCAACAATCACTATGCGCACTACTTTTGGAGTATTTTGAGCAATAACAATTTGTAATTGATTAGGAAAGTTATATTTCTTCTTTGCAAATGGAATTAAGACAGCATCCACCTCTAAGTAGCTTCTAAAATTTCCAATTTTTTTTGATCTTAAGTCTGCCTGCTTAATTTCATGATTAAAAACAATTTTAATACTACTTGTTCCAAATGGAGCAACTTGCATAATCTTTAAATTTGATGCAAATAAAAAAACACCAAATAAAAAAAAATAGACAAGGAAGCGCATTTTACCCCTTGACAAGCTCTCCAATCAAATCCTTAACATGCATAATTTCTTTAATTTTATAACCATTAGCCCCACTAAAATAAAGCCCCTCCTCTAAGTTTTCTAAATATCCCCTACCTAAACTATCTGCTATACAATATCCCACAATCTTGGCTTCCTTTCCTCTTTGGCAAGGAGACACACAGTTGCTGATACATCGTATTTTTGGCGCATTACCCTCTCTTAATCTTTCTAATACACCAATATTTAGCGCTCTTGCTGGATAACCAACTGGTGATTTCACCAAAACAATATCTTCTTTTTTTATAGAAGGTAAAATCTTTGCATACATTTTTGCATCACACTCGTAAGTTCCCAAGAATCTTGTAGCCATTTGAACTCCACTGGCTCCCAAACTAAGCATTCTATCAATATCTTGTCTATCCCAGATTCCACCTGCAGCAATTACAGGAATACCTCCCCATCTCTCTGCCTCCTCAACCACAGAGGGAACAATATTTTCAAGTTGATATTCTTCCTTAAAACAATCCTCATATTTAAAGCCTTGATGCCCACCACTCAATGGCCCCTCAACAATCACAGCATCAGGTATCTTATTGTAGCGTTCTTTCCATCTTTTACATAAAATCTTTAGTGCCTTAGCCGAAGAAACAATTGGAATGAGAGCAACATCTGGAAAATTTTTTGTAAATTCTGGCATATTTGTAGGTAACCCTGCACCCGTTATAATAAAATTTGCTCCAGCCTCACAAGCATCCCTTACTACGCGACCATATTCATTAATCGCATATAAAATATTTGCCCCTAAAGGATTATTGCCACAAATCTTTCTAGCATTTTTAAAAATTTCATTTAAGGCACTTTTGGAATAAAAATTTATTGCCTCAAATGGTTTGGAAGAGATAATTTTTTCTACAAACTGCATTTTCTTATAATATCCCGTCCCAACTGCACTAATAATTCCCAAAGCACCATTCTTAGAGACATTTCCAGCTAGCTCATCCCAGCTAATTCCAACGCCCATGCCTCCTTGGAATATAGGATATTTAATTGTATATTTTCCAATTTTTAATGGCTTTAGTGTCGTTAGCATTTGCTTCCTTTATTTTAAGTTCATTTAATTTTTATGCGTAAAAAATTTCTTTTTCCCATTTGCAAAATAAATTCGCCCTGAAAAAATTTATAATTTTCATCACTGATTTTTTCTTGATTAACTCTTACAGCACCAGCTCTTATTTCCCTTCTAGCTTGAGAAGTAGATGAAGAGATGCCCGATTCTACTAAAATTTTACAAATCCACTCACCAGAGTTAAAAGTCATTTCCTTCATTTCTTCGGGTAAGGAATTTTTTGAAAAAACTCTATCAAAGTTGTCCTTAGCTTTATGCGCTAAATCCACAGAATGATACTTTGAGGTGATTTCAAAAGCCAATGCCTCTTTTACATTCTTTGGATGCAGTTTTTGTCCTTTAATATCTTCTTTTAATTGCTCAATTTCCCTCAATGTCTTTGAGCTTAACAATTCATAGTATCTCCACATTAAAGTATCAGAGATGCTCATAATTTTGGCATACATTGTTTGAGAATCTTCTGTAACACCTATATAATTTTTTAGGCTCTTACTCATCTTATTGACACCATCTAATCCTTCTAATAAAGGGACAGTCAAGATGGATTGCTCTTTTTTTAAGCCATAAGCCCTCTGCATACTACGTCCCATTAAAAGATTAAACTTTTGATCATTACCTCCAAGTTCAATATCACAATTTAAAGCCACAGAATCATAACCCTGCAGTAATGGATATATAAACTCAATAATACTAATTGGCGTATTTGACTTATAGCGCTTTTCAAAGTCATCTCTCTCTAGCATTCTTGCAACTGAAAAATTTGAAGTTAGTTGCAAAATCCCATCTACTCCAAGGTCATTTATCCAAGATGAGTTAAAACAAACCTCTGTATATTTAGGGTCCAATATCTTAAACACCTGCTCTTGATATGTTTTGGCATTTTGGATTACTTCTTCTTGACTTAGAGGTTTTCTTGTCTCACTCTTCCCTGTTGGATCCCCTATTCTTGCAGTAAAGTCACCAATCAAAAACTTTACATTTCCCCCAAAATTCTGGAGAGTAGCAAGCTTTTGAATTAAAACTGTATGCCCTAAATGTAAATCAGGAGCAGTAGGGTCAAAACCAGCCTTTACAATAAAGCGTTCTTGTGTCTCAAAGTATCTCCTCACTAAAGTGGAAATATACTCCTCCCCAATAAAATCAACACTACCACGCTTAATCTCTAACATAGCTTCTTGAATCTTTAATTCTATGTCTTCCACCACATTCTCCTTAACTCTGATAAGCATCTTGTATATTTTTAAAGTCGATTATTCTACAATGCTTTGATAAAATCTCTTTAATATTCTTAGCTTGATTCTTATCCACTTCAAAAATAATCTCACAATGAACTAGAAATTGATTCTTATAAGCAGCATAATTTAAACCCGTAATATTACAATGATTTTGAGAAAGAATTGCTAAAATTTTTACAATGCCTCCTTTTTGATCCTCTAAAGCTACAACCATTCTAAAAGAGGGCAGTTTATCTTGTATCCATTCAACTAAAACCATAGGGGTTTCTTGAGTGATTTCATCAAATAATCTTTCACAAAGTTTATGATGCACAATAACTTTTTGTGCTCTATAAACCCCTAAAATCTCATCCCCATATTTTGGATAACAACAACAATCAAACAAAACTTCATCAACATTCTTGGAGGAATAAACAATAAATTTTTCAAGATAAAATGTCTTCATCTTGATCATACTAGATCGAATCTTTGCAAAAATTCCCTTGCTTTCAAAAATCTTTTTTCTAATAGTCTCAATCATATCAAAGAGTAGTTTTTTGTCATAAAGAATCTTCCATAGATTCTCAACTTCTATGCCTTTGATCGCCAAAAATCTTTCAAAAACCCTAGGACGCTTATCAAAAACTCCTGCAAGCATATTAACACTACTTTTTTTCTCAATATCTCTAATGCGATTTTGTCTTTGAGTTCTCAAACAACTCTTTGCGCGAGAGGTTTTTACCTCATCAATCCAAGTATATTTAGGCAACACATTTTCACCCGTAATAATACGCACAATATCTCCGCTTTTTAGTATCTGAAGCAAAGAGGCTTTTTGATTATTTACATATGCTTCAAAAGCCTGATTACCCACTTCTGTATGAACTGCATAAGCAAAGTCTAAAACAACGGCTCCTACAGGTAAGTTATAGGTATCTCCCGCTGGTGAAAACACTACAATATCTTCTTGATAAAGGTCATTCTTTACTAACTCATAAAATTCCTCAATTGAAGAATTTTGATACTCAAAATTATGAAGCCAATCCATATTTGGTGCCAATCCACCACTCTTATATTTCCAGTGTGCGGCAACTCCATATTGCGCACTTTGATGCATACCAAATGTTCGAATTTGCACTTCATAAATCCAGGAGTGATCAAAAAGTGTGGTATGAATTGTTTGGTATCCATTCTCCTTAGGCAAAGCAACATAATCTTTAAATCTAGACATAATGGGCTTAAATTGACTATGGATTAAACCAAGAACCTTATAACAATCCAATTCTTCTTTTACAACAATCCTCACCGCTAATAAGTCTAATATTTCATCAATACTCACACCCTTTCTTTGCATCTTGAGATAAATGGAGTAGGGTCTTTTTACACGGTTTTCAATCTTAAAGTTATCCTCTAAAAAACCATTTTTAAGCAACAAGCTCTTGATCTTTTCTGTAAAATCATAAAGTCTTGATAAAAAGGGTTGGTGATTTTGCTCTAAAAATTCTTGAATTTTTTGATAATCCTGAGGAAATAAATAATAAAACCCCTTATCTTCTAACTCATTTTTTATCGATGAGATGCCAAGACGATGAGCAATAGGCGCATAAACCACTAATGTCTCTTCTGCGATACTTTTTTGTTTTTTTTCAGGAAGAGCTCCAAGAGTGAGCATATTATGGAGTCTATCACTGATTTTTATCACCAGTGCTCTAGGGTCTTTTACCGCAGCAATCAGCATTTTTCTAAAGCTTAAAGCTGTTGTAATAATCTTTGGAGAGGTCTTAGCACTCAATTCTTCTTTGCGTACCTCAGAAATTTTTGTGAGGGCATCCACCAAATTGGCAACATCCAATCCAAAATACTGTTGTACCATCTCTATTTTATAATCTGTATCTTCCACAACATCATGCAATAAAGCCGCACAAACCATTGCTTCATCTCCACCATAAAAGGCCACAACACAAGCAACACAAATAGGATGAACCACATAAGGCTCCCCACTCTTACGCTTCTGTCCTTTATGATGCCGCACTGCAACATCTAAAGCATCTTGGATTCTTGGGGTGATTTCTATAATACCAGAGAGCGTGGAAACAGCTACTCTGATAGTTTTGATTTTCTTTAAGGTATCAAATAAATCCAATAAAACCTTATCCTATCTTTTCTAAAGTGATCTTTCCTTCAGCAATTTCCATCATAGCAATATCTGAAAGCTTATCAATCTTTAAGTTTGTATCTACTAAAGGCTTAGCACCATTTTCTAATTGCTTTACGCGAGCAAAAACCATATTTGCTAGCACATATCTATCATTTGAAGTTTGTTCCAACGCCTTTGCAATCACTTCTTCTGTTCTCATCTTCTACTCCTTGGTGTTTAATTTTTTATTTTACAACAGAACAAATACCTGAATTATTACAGATAATTTCTAATAAATTTCGCTCTCTAAACATATTACATACAACTATTGGTAAATTATTATCTTTAGCAAGTGCAATTGCTGTATCATCCATCACTTTTATATGATCTTGCATCGCTCTATCATAGCTTAAAGTATCTAATTTTATAGCATCTTCAAATTTATTTGGATCTTTAGTATAAACTCCATCAACTTTTGTCGCCTTAATAATCATATCAGCACCAATTTCAATAGCTCTTAGTGTAGCAGCTGTATCTGTAGTAAAAAAAGGATTCCCTGTGCCAGCACCAAAGATTACAATTCTTCCTTTTTCTAAATGTCTAATTGCTTTGCGATAAATATAACTCTCACAAATTTCTTTAATCTCTAAAGCACTTTGCACACGCACATCAAGCCCTATATGCTCTAATGCCTCTTGCATAGCCACCGCGTTAATAACTGTTGCAAGCATTCCCATATAATCACCACTTGTGCGTCTAATAATACCACCTGCAGAAGCTGTTACACCTCTTATGATATTACCACCACCAATAACAATCCCAACTTCAACCTGATTTTCAACCAATAACTTTATCTCACCAGCAATGTAGCGCAAAATCTCTGAATCAATCCCAAATCCATTTGCCCCCGCCATAGCCTCACCAGAAAACTTTACTAATACACGCCTATTCTTTTCATCTCTCATAAAAAACTAACCTCAAAAATACAAAAAAATATCTCATGCAAAAGACCGCCTAGGATTATACAAAAAAAACACTTAAGCATACTTTAAGAAATTAAGTTTAGTCTCAAGATATCCTTAGAAAATTAATGACTTGACAACACTCTTTAAGTTTATAGCAATAAAATCTAAATTTTCTAAATTCTATTGGCACAATATTAGTTTTTCCTGCCAAAAAGTTTCCAACCACAACTCAAAACATTAAAAAGCCTTGAAATACCACCTATTTTTAAATCTCAAGTTTTAATCCTAGGATACTTCATAAGACCAACAAAAATTAAAATCTATTTTTCTTTCAAAAATAATGTAGTTCTTTAATTTACACACTAAAAAATCTACAAATTATAGTATTTAAACTAATAGTAAGTTTCATTGTTAATGTTTAATGGGTTTAACTAATTTAGGTATCACTAATTCTCACACCATTTTCTTAAGAACTACTTGAAAAAAACAGGCGGTTTTGTTAAGATTCTATGCTTTAATTTTAAGATAAATTCTTGCCTTTAAAAAGTTTAGAAAAGAGCCCAATACCTTTTGATAAACCTAAGGTATTAGAGATTTTAATCATAAAAGACTCTAGGCTTTAAAATTCCCAAATCATTGATGTTTCTATGACTTGGGGTTTTATTAGGATTAAAGGCTAAGACTTGGTAAAATATTTTAAACAAACACAAGATTTGTCAATTTCAATGTTAAGGAACTAAAAACCTATGCTAGAGTGGATGCAACGACATAAAAAATACTTGGTGATTACTATCTGGATCAGCGTTATTGCACTTGTTTCAGCTGGAATGGTGGGCTGGAATCCTAGTGGTTTTTCTTTAACAGGAGACAATATAGCCAAAGTTGGGGATATTAAAATTTCTCAACAAGATTTCCAAAATATGTATCAGAGAGTATTTAACGAATACAATCAAATGCTAGGTGGCAATCTTGATTTTGAGCAAGCCAAAACTTTTGGACTTAATAAAATTGCTCTAAATCAGTTAATTCAAGCAGCACAATTGCAAAGTTTTGCCAAAGACATAGGATTACGGGTAAATGATGAGGAGGTAGTGAAAGCAATCACTCAAGATAAAATTTTTATGAAAAATGATGTTTTTGATGAAAAGCTTTATCGTCAAATTCTTAGAGAAAACAACCTTTCTGTAAAGTTTTTTGAGCAGTCTGTAAGAAATTCTCTTTTGATTCAAAAATTACTCACTTTATTCCCTATTGCAACTACTCCTTTAGAACAAAAAACAATTGGCTCTACAATGCAAATCACAGATACCATAGAATATAAGATTTTAGAGCTTATGCCATTAAAACAAAAAATTACTCAACAACAAATTCAGGATTTTTGGGAAAAAAATAAAGAACAATACAAAAAAGAAGCAAAAGCGACTATTGAAGCAATATTGGTGGATATCACAAAACAACCCTTTACTCAGGAAGATTTAAAAAATTTATATGATGAGGATAAGAGTCTCTATCTTGGAGAAAATGGAGAACTAGAACCATTTGAAAAAGTAAAAGATAAAATACAATATACTTTCCAAGAACAAGAGGCAAAAAAACAAGCTATCAAATTGTTTCAAAAACTAAAAGAGGGTGATCAAAATACCCAAACTATCACAATAACTCTTGATGCACCAGAAGTCAGTCAGGAACTATCTGAACAATTAAATAACGCGAGTGAAGGAATGTTTATAAAACCAGCTCCTTATAATGGCAGTTATTATATTATAGGGAAGGTTACCCACTTCCAACCACAAAGCATTAAAACATTACAAGAAGCAAGAAAAGAGGTGCTTGGTTTTCTTACAAAGGAACTACAATTTGAGGAACTAAAAAAAGAAGCTGCAAAACAATTAGATTCTTTTAGTGGAAAAATAGCCAAGATTGATGTATTAAATCAAACTCATTTTGATAGCCTTGATGCAAATCAATCACAAATAATAATCCGAAACATTTTTGGATCAAGTCAGGATAAAGGTGTAATAACTCTAGAATCCAGTGCCTTTGTCTATAAGATTCATAAACAAGTATTACCTCAAGATGTTCCAAACAACCTACTTGAATTGGTTCGCAACACAAAATCACAATTCATCGACAAAACACTAATGGAATATCTCGAAGCGAAATATCCAAAAAAAGTTTATAATAAACAAATTTTTCAATAGGAGTGAGAATTGGATAATAAGATTTTAGCAATTGATATTGGTTCAAGTAAGATATGCGCTGCTATTGCAGAAGTCAGGAATGATGAACCAAGAATCATAGGCTTTGGAGCTCAAAAATCTCAAGGAATTAAAAAGGGAACAATTGTTAATATTGAGCTTGCAAGTCAAGCAATTAGAAATGCTCTTATTGATGCAAAAAGAATGGCAGATGCAGAAAATATCAATCAAGCAATTGTATCAATCTCTAGTTCTTACACAAAAAGTTTTAATAGCTCAGGTGTTGTAAGTATTGCAAATGGAGGAGAAATCACCATCAAAGAGATTGGTAGAGCACTTGAAACGGCTTTGTATAACTCTACAGTTCCTGTAGAATGTGAAGTCATTCATATTCTGCCTTATAAATTTAAACTTGATGATCAAGATTTTATTGAAGATCCTGATGGAATGACTGGATCAAGACTTGAAGTTTTTACACACATTGTAGCTGCCAAAAAATCAAGTTTAGAGAATATAAAAAAGGTCGTAAAACTTGCTGGTGTTGAGGTAGAAAATATTGTATTATCTTCTTATGCCTCTTCTATTGCAACATTGCTTGAGGATGAAAAAGAATTAGGTGCTGCTTGTATTGATATGGGTGGCAGCACTTGTGAAGCGATGATCTATCTAGGCAACTCTATGCGTTATAATTATTTTCTTGGTGTAGGATCACAGCATATTACAAGCGATATCGCAGAAGCTATTCATACCTCTATCTCCGCAGCCGAAGAGATAAAAATTAAATATGCTGATCCTGATAAATTTGAAGATACAGCAGAATTTAGTGATCAAAGCTTGGAAGTTCCATCTATTGGCACAATGAAAAAGCATCATGTATCACTTGATACAGTGCAAAAAGTAGTCCATTTAAGGATTGTAGAAACTTTTAATATTTTATCTCAAGCTATTAAGAGAAGTGGTCTAGAAGATCAGATCGGAACACTTGTTCTTACAGGCGGTATGGCAAAAATGGTAAATATCATCAAGATTGCTGAGGTGTTTTTTAGAATCCCCATCCGTATCGCAAAACCTATAGCAATAGATGGGGTTTTAACAGAAGAATTACAAGATGAAAGCAATGCAACAATTATTGGTCTAATCCTTTATGGTATGGGAAAACACACAAACTACGAACGAGATTCTCAAAAACATATTCGCTATAAGAAACAAAGAGATTCTCAAAAACACTTTATTCAAAAGGGTAATGAGATCAATCATACAGACTTGAGAAATCTTGATCGTAATTTTGAAAAAGATGAAAAAAGTATAGAAAAACCTGCTATAATCTCTCAACAAAACCAAAAAAAAGAGAGTAAGTTTTGGCTTGCGGTGAAAAATTTTGCTAGTAAGATTTTTTAATATTTTAAGAATAGTTTAAGAGGGATGCCTATGTATCAAGAACAAATGCAGTTTAATTTGACGGAAATTTCAAATGTAGCTGGAGCTAAGATTATTGCAGTTGGCGTTGGAGGTGGGGGTTCTAATATGATTGCACATCTCATCAATACAGGAACCCATAGTGCCATTACTCTCATTGCAGCTAATACTGATATACAACATCTTAATAGCTCACCTGCGAAGCATAAGATAAAACTGGGTGAAAAACTCACAAAGGGCTTAGGCGCAGGAATGCTTCCTGAGATTGGAAAAGAATCTGCCCAAGAGAGCTATGAAAACATTGTCGAAGCTCTTAAGGGAGCAGATATTGTATTTGTTTCTGCCGGACTTGGAGGAGGAACTGGTACAGGTGCAGCGCCTGTTATCGCACAGGCAGCACAAGAAGTGGGTGCTCTCACAATTGCTGTTGTAACTAAGCCATTTTTGATGGAGGGCAATAAGAGGAGCAAAATTGCTGAAGAAGGACTCAAAGAACTTAGAAAATATAGCGATGGGGTTGTTGTGATCCCTAATGACAAACTTCTTACAATTATTAATCGTAACACTGGGATTAAGGATAGCTTCAAGGAAGTAGATGCTGTCTTAGCTCGTGCAGTTAATGGCATAGCAAATATTGTTTTGACTTATGGTAAGGATGATATCAATACAGATTTTGCAGATCTAAAAACAGTAATGAGTCACAAGGGATTGGCTCTAATGGGTGTAGGAGAATCTCAAGGTGAAGATGCTGCTTCAGAAGCTGTTAAAAAAGCTATAGAATCTCCTCTTTTTGATAATTTATCTATTAATGGGGCAAAAGGTGTGCTTCTTTATTTTGAAAGCCACCCGGATTATCCATTGCTTGAGATTAATCAAGCTCTAAGTTTAGTGAGAGAAGCTGCTAGTGATGATGCTGATATCATATTTGGAACTCAAACAATTGAGGATATGCCTAAAGATTTCTTGAAAGTTACTATTGTTGCAACAGGTTTTGAAAAAGAAGTCATTAATAACACTACGCAACCTACACAAAAAATACAAGAATCTCCTCTATTCTCACAACCTATTGATACAAATACAATTGTGAGAATAAGTGGTGGCGAAGACTTTGATACTGAAGATCTTGATAAGCCTACTTGGATGAGAAAAAGACAAGACTAATTGTCTCTTTTCTCTCTAAGAATTAGATTCCTTCCTATAAACTATAAGCTTAAAATTACCCCTTTAGAACATAAATAACTCTTTATTTTTTAAAAAGCATTAAGGGATTTTTATGCCTCATACAAGGCATAAAAATTATTCCTCAATATAATTTCTTAGCTTGCGACCTACCTTAGGATGCTTTAACTTTTTAATTGCACTAGATTCTATCTGCCTTACTCTTTCTCTTGTTACATTAAGTTCTCTTCCAATTTCCTCAAGAGTTCTATCACTTTCATCATCTAAAAGGCCAAAACGCATTCGAATTACTGCCTGCTCTCTTTCATTTAATTGGTCCAAAACCTCAAAAATTTGGGCTCTTAAATCCTCTTTCATGATTTGATCCATAGCATTTGTAGAATTTTTATCTTCAACAAAATCCCCAAACTTACCATCTTCATCACTTCCAATAGGAGCTTCCAAACTTACAGGTTCTTTTGTGATTTTAATCACATGTTTTACCTTATCAACACTCAAACCAACTTCCTGTGCAATTGTATCCACATCAGGCTCTTTTCCGGTTTCTTGAACATGCTTTCTCATAATCTTATGAATTCTATTGATGGTTTCAATCATATGAATAGGTATTCTAATGGTTCTTGCCTGATCTGCAATTGCCCTTGAAATTGCCTGTCTAATCCACCAAGTTGCATAAGTTGAAAACTTATAATTTCTCTTATAATCAAACTTATCAACTGCTTTCATAAGACCTATGTTGCCCTCTTGAATCAAGTCTAAAAAAGGTAATCCTCTATTAGTATAACGCTTTGCAATACTTACCACTAAACGCAAATTAGATTTAGCCATCTTGTTTTTTGCCTTATCAGAAATAAGCTTTCCACGCTTAATTTGCTCTAAAATTTCTTTAAGCTTTTCTGGCTCTAGATCAAATCCTCCTTCACTCGCCTCTTTTGTTTGGAATAACTTTTTAATATCCATATATACATTGACCATAGTAGCTTCAGGCACCGCAGCTAAAATATCATCCCTTGTCATATTAGTAATATTAGATAAAATTTTCTGATGATTTTGAACCAAAATATCATTAAACAGTGGTAACTTATACTCTAAGCGTCTTAGTTCCTTTTCAAATCCATCATCACTTTTTAGCGTATTCTCCATTGCTTTAACAAGCTCTGTAATAAGCTTACTTGTAGGTCCAAGATCCAGTAACTTCTCTTTTAAAATTTGTTGCTTATATGCTAATCCTAAAATATATAACCATTCATCTTCACCCTCTTCTAGCTGGGTTTCTAAAAACTTTAGCCAATCCTTTTTTGCAATATCCAATGCCTTAAAACTTTCAAGAACTTTATCTACTCTTTTTTGATCCTTTTTAGAAATAGGCTTTTTACTCTTTTCTTCACCATCATCATCTAAGTCATCATCTTCAGAGACATCCTGCCCTTCTTCCTCTTCTCTTTCATCATCAAAGCTTTTAAAGAGTTCTTTTACTCGTCTTTCTCTATTAATCAAAGCCTCACGATAATCATAAATAAAATCAATAAGATAAGGAACTGAGCAAATTGCATCTAAAATAATATTTTCCCCAAGCTCTATTTGCTTACTTAGCTCTACTTCATCTTCCTTAGTCAATAGTTCAATCTGCCCCATCTCTCTTAGATACATACGCACAGGGCTATCGCTTCTACTCCACTCTAAAAGCTCTCTTTCTTTCATTAAATCAAATTCATTATTAAGCTCTTCATCTAAGAATCTTTTTCTTTCTTCAGCCTGTTTGATTCGATCTTTAGTGTTTAACTTTTTTGCAAGTTCAGAGGAACTAATCAATTTTACATTGTACTTTTCACAATACTCTCTTATCTTCTTTACTTGCGCGCTAGTTGGCATTTTTCCTAAAACTTCTGCAACTTTCTCGAAAGATAAGAAATCACCTTGATTATCTTCAAAAACACTTTCTAACTTTTGATTTACATCTTTTATAGCCATTATTTCTTTCCTTTCATTAGTCTTCTAAAACCCCATTCTTTAACTTGAGAATCTATATCAGCCTTATGTATTTCAATATATGAAATACTTTCTTTATGGTCTAGTTTTTCTTCAATTTCTGCACTTGGGTTTACAACAAAACTCTCACCATAAAATTCACACTCTTGCCCTTGTATATTTACTTTTCCTACACGATTCACACGCACGACCATACAACCATTGCAAAGAGCCCTACTTCTACACAATATCTGCCATCTCTCACAGCTTTGAAATGTTGAAGCCGTTGGAAGTAAAACAATATCGACACCCTCCTCTTTTAACTTTAACCATAAAGCATCAAAATGAACTTCAAATCCAAATAAAACCGCTATCTTAAAGCCCTTGTGTTCAAAAACCAATGGCTTTTTTAAATTCTTTACTTTAGGGTTATCAAAAAATTTTTCTTCATTCCAATGTTCGTAATTAATTAATTTCTGTTGCAAGTAGAACTCTGTATTTTTGGCATCAATTACAGCAATTTCTTTAAAAATTTTATTAGAATCTACCCTAATGAGTGGGGCAACAATTTTAATTTTATAATCCTTTGCCATCCTTTGGAGCAAAGAAAGTTTTTGCACATAAAGTTGAGCAATAAGTTCTTTTGGAGTATCACTTAATTCATTAAAGAATAAATCAAAAGCATATTCCCCAAAAACTGCTATGCTATCCTTTTGCAAATGCTTAAAATAGCTTAGAAATACAGATTCTTTTAAAGGTAGAGTATTTGTCTGACATATTGCAATTTTCAATTTTCATCCTTTAGCGTATTCTTAATTTCTTCATATTCTATTTGAGCATTCTCCAACATTTCTTGTGCTTCTTTCAACTTTTTAAGCCCATCTTTATAAAGCTCCACTCCCTCTTTTAAATTCAAATTCTCTGAACCCAACTTTGCTAAGATATCCTTAACGCTCTCAATTTTTTGTTCAAAACTTTCCAAAATATATCCTTTAAGAGTTGTAAGTTTTTAAATCTAAGCTTTTTAATCCCTTATCTGTGCAAACAGAAGCAACCATAGCTCCTGATACATTGCTTGCAGTGCGTGCCATATCAATGATGGGATCAATTGCCAAAACTATACTCAAAAGCCAAAAATAATCACTAAAACCAATACCTGTAAGCATTATAGATGCGGCCATTGTTGCACTACCTGGTATTCCAGCAATTCCTAATGAACCAAGAATTGCAATTAAAATCACACTTACTATAAAAGAAAAATCTACAGGAACTCCTATGCTAAGGGCAATAAATACTGCCACCATTGCAGGAAAATAACCAGCGCAACCATTTAATCCAACAGTGCTTCCAATTGAAGCAACAAAGTTAGCAATACCACCACTTACTCCCATTTTATTTTGTAGGGTTGCAATTGTTAAAGGTAAAGTTCCTACAGAAGATCGACTACTAAAAGCAAAAATCCACACGGGAAAAGCTTTTTTTGCAAAGCTAAAAGGATTTAATCCTTGAGATGCCACAAGCAATAAATGCACAACAAACATAATAATCATTGCCAAATAAATTGCCATAATAAAACTTAATGCTCCTTTAATCACATCAAAACCATTTTCTAAAAACACCTCGGCCATCATACAAATAACTGCATAAGGCATAAAGCGTATGATAAAAAGTGTGGCATTCATAATGATTTGATGCAATGCTTGAATGAGTTTTTCAAAGACATTATAAGCTTCTTTATAAGCCTCACTCTTTGCCAAACTTCTTGCACTAAAACCTATAATGAAACAAAAAAATACCAAAGCAACGATATTATTTTTCATCATAGAATCCACAATATTGCTTGGAATTAGGCCTAATAAAATTTGCATAATATTTTTAACTTCTCTTATTTGCACGCTATCATTCATCAGGGCTACTGGTATCTTTAAATCAAAACACAAAGCTAAAAATACACCAACACCAGCAGCAATACCCACGCTTAGAAAAATCCAAAACATTGATCTTAACAAGAGAATAGAAACTTTTAGATTTTTATCAATTTCCAAGAGAACCTTAATGATTGAAATTGCTATGATAGGAATTACTAGCATCTTGATACAATTAACAAATGCTTGCCCAAAGAATCCAAGCCAACTCTTTACTTCCATAAACCAGATAGCTTGCTTACCCTCATCTCCAAAATAATTTGTTAAAAATTGCAAGGTTAATCCAAAAGCTAGTCCCACTAAGAGACCTATTAACATACGAATAGAAAAATCAACTTCCTTATCCTGCAATCTCTTTAGAATATAAAAAAACCCACAAAGACATACCAAAACAAGTGCTGTTTGATATTGGGACAGCATAAAAAAATTAAATAAAAAACTATTCTGCATTTTTACCTCTTTATAGCAATGATTAGGGTTGAAATTCCAGCACTATAACTCTTCACACTATGAATGTTAAATCCTTCTTTTTCAAGTTTAGAGGCCAAAACCTCTGTGCTTAGAAAATCTTCAATAGAATCTGGAAGATACTGATAGGCCGCATAATTTTTTGAAATAATTCCTCCTATAAAAGGTAGAATTTTTTTTGTATAAAAACCCATTAATGAATCAAGTATGTTCTTTTTTTGCTTTTTGGTAAATTCTAAAATGACTAAAACCCCATTTTGTTTTAACACTCTTGCAAATTCCTGAAAAGCCTTATTAATATCTACCACATTCCTAATACCATATGCAATAGATAAAATATCCACACTATTTGATGCAATCACACTAAGATCTTGCGCTTGAGCTAAAAAAAGTTCTACTTGATTCTTTTGATCTGTATTTTGGAGTTTTTTTTTGGCTATCTCAAGCATACCACTTGATGGATCCACACCTATAAATTTCACATTCTTATCTCTTGTAAAATTTTGCCAATGCAAGATCATATCACCCGTTCCACAGGCGATATCTGCAATAATTAAATTCTTATTTGGTTGCAACTCTAAGGATTTTTTGCAAGCCTCTTTGCGCCACTTGATATCAATCCCTAGACTTAAAACACGATTTGCTAGATCATAGCTTGGTGCAATGTCATCAAACATTTCTATAATCTTTTTTTGTTTATTGTCCATAGTTTTGAGTAATCCAATCTTGTAGAATTTTGATTTGTCTCTTGGTTTCACAGCTTGCAGTCCCACCTTGAGAATCCCTTGCATTCATTGAAGATTCTAAATTTAAAACTTTTTTTACTCCTGGCTTTATCCTAAAATCTAAGCTTAAAATTTCTTCTTCACTAAGCATATTAATATCTTGATTTTTAGATTCTGCGTAAGCGACAATTTTTCCAGTAATATGATGCGCCTCCCTAAAAGCAATACCGCACTCTCTAACCAAGAAATCTGCTAAATCTGTAGCACTTAAATGACCTATTTGTGCCATTTTTAACATATTTTCTTGAGAGACACTCATTGTCTCTAAAACCTCTTTTAAAATTTCTAAAGAAATTAATATTGTTTCTACACTATCAAAAACACCTTCTTTATCCTCTTGAGTGTCCTTATTGTAAGCAAAAGGCAAGCCCTTCATTACGCTTAAAAGTGCAAATAAATTTCCAAAAACTCTACCGCTCTTACCCCTTAATAATTCTGGCACATCAGGATTTTTTTTCTGTGGCATAATAGAACTGCCAGTTGCATAAGCATCTGAAATATTTATAAACTTAAACTCATAACTACTCCAAAGCACCAACTCCTCAGACACTCTTGAAATATGCATTGCAATCATTGAGAGATCATAAAGCAGATCAAGTGCAAAATCTCGATCACTTACTGTATCCATCGCATTTAGGGTTGGAGCTATAAAACCTAGTTCCTTTGCCATCATTTCTCTATCATTTTTGTAAGGAGTTCCAGCCATAGCACCCACACCCAAGGGAAGATAATTGTTTCTTAAATAACTATCTTTTAAGCGCTCTAAATCTCTCTTAAAATTTACACACCAAGCTACAAGATGAAAACCAAAATTAATAGGTTGTGCGTGCTGTAAATGAGTCATTCCTGGCATAATTGTCTGTGTGTGATCTTTTGCAATATTTAAAAGAGTGGTTATAAGATTTACTAAGAGCTTTTGAATTTTTTTGTTTGCTTCTAAAACATAGAGTCTAAAATCAAGTGCAACTTGATCATTTCTACTTCTTCCTGTATGCAGTCTCTTTCCAACATCCCCAATCTCCTGAATTAGGGCTTTTTCAATTGCCATATGGATATCTTCATCTGCAATATCAAAGATAAATTCTCCGCGCTCTATTTTTTCTGCAATACTATCCAATCCCTTATGAATTAGCAAAAGCTCATCCTCTGTTAATACGCCTATTTTACAAAGCATCTTTGCATGAATTTTAGAGCCTAAAATATCATATTTCCAAAGTTTATAATCAAAAGAAATAGAAGCATTAAACTCCTCTAATAACCTAGTATTTGAAGTATTAAATCTACCACCCCATAATTTTGTCATCATTTTCTCCCTAAAACTTTAAAACAACACAAATAGCAATCACAATCAAAAGAATTGTAGGAATTTCATTATAAAAACGGAAAAATTTTCCACTTCCTGGAATCTTACCTTGTGCAAATTTTTTAAGATAAAACCAACAAGAAAAATGATAAACCAAAAGTAAAATCACTGCACTTAGCTTGATATGAAACCACATACCACTTTGAAAAATATTGATTGGATATGTAACCATCAAGGCAATACCGCTTATAAAAGTAATTATCATAGCAGGCTGTGCGATCATATAAAATAGCTTACTCTCTTGAATCATAACCACTTCTAAGAAACCACGGTTTGAGGAATGCTCGCTATGATAAACAAAAAGCCTTGGTAAATAAAACAAGGCTGCCATCCAAGATATTATTGCAATAATATGCAAAACTTTCATCCATTCAAAAAGTGTAACACTACCCATCATTAACCTCCTAGATTATGTTGCAAATCATAGTATTTAGAAAGAAAAATATCCAATTTCTCTTGCATACCACAAACCCTCAAAACCACACTATCTGCTCCAAAATTATCTTTAGTTATTTCAATCCCTAAAGTCTTAGCTATATACTCCACTTTATTCAATAGAGCATAAGGGCATTGTATTTCTTCTTGTTTTTGGATCACATAGTCCTTTAGCAAACACCTCGTCTGCGCATCCTTAATACAAGACACCACACTTTGTGTATATGCGCGCACCAATCCACCAACACCAAGCAAAGTTCCACCAAAATAGCGCACTACAATAGCAGCGCTATTTATTAGATCATATCCTCTCAAAACATTTAACATGGGCATCCCAGAACTTCCTTTTGGCTCTCCATCATCACTAAATCTTTCAACAATCTGCCCTTTTTCCATCAAGCGATAAGCATATACAAAATGAACAGCTTTTGGATGTTCTTGCTTTAGGTCCCTCATTTTCATTTCAAACAAATCTGATGAAAAGACAAAACCCAAGAACACGGATTTTTTTACCTCAATGCTATTAAAAATTTCCTGTGAGATAATCTTCATCTAGCTTTCAGATAAATCTGCACATCCTTATTTTTTAAAATCATAGAATCTTTACCCTTTTTTTCTACGAAAAATATATTCTTCAAAATTCCAGCAAATCGTAACTCAAAAGTCATCACCTGTGATGGACTACATAGCTTCCTTGTGATATTTACCTCATAAATTTCAATATTATCTGCATCTTTCCAAGAATAATCCGCAGAGAAATTATTACAAGCAGCAACACCAAAAATCTTGTTTTGGCTTGTGTTAAAGGTTAGAGTAGAAACTTCTTTAGTCTGTGCCAGCTCTTGTAAATCTTCTAGGGTTCCCTCACTATTTTTCTCCATATCATCCTGTGGTGTCATTTCATCTATAAAATCTTGAGTGTTTTCCCCATCCTGGTTTGATTCTGCATGCATACCTTGACTATCACCTTCTTCTTGTAGTTTTTGCAAGGCCAATTCTCTAAGCCCGCCAACACCAAGATATTCCTGACCATGAATAACAATCTTTTGTATTTCCCAATTATCTTGAGAAAAACTACCTTGAAAAATATTAAAAAACGAACAACCAGCTAAAAAAAATGTAGCCAAAAAATAGAAAAATAATCTTACCACCTGAAGCTCCAACATAGCGCCTAGAAACGCTTATAAAGTAAGTTGTATTCTATCAAAAAGTAAATAAAGAAAAGCTTAGTATTCCCCACAATCTTTGGAAAATTGAACAAAAATTTTTAGGCTTTTTATAAAAAAATTAAAGAATGGATTCTAAAAACACTCCAATGAGTAGGTAAAAAATTCCTTACATTTTTTGCAAAAATTCCATAAATTTTTAAATCAATCCTCTGTTATCTCTTAAATCATTACAAAAAATTAAAAAATGCTAAGACACCTAATTTTGTTTCTTTTCTCAATAATTTAATTATGCTTCTAAACCCTTTGCATTAAGTTTATACATACTTGGCACATTTTTTGCTGGTCTCACAATACATCATCAAAAAGGAGTCACAAATGAATTATGACCTCAAATCACCAATCTTAGGTTTTGAGCATATTGAGAAAGTAAAACTTGAAAAAATAGATCAGATGTTTGCCAAGATTACAAACCAAGAACAGCATTTTGAAATCTATTTAGTTAATCCTTATGAATTAAGAGAATATTCTTTTGATATTCCAAAGAATATTGAACTTTTACTCTCCTTAAATGCAAATTCTAAAGTTGAAGTTTATTGCGTGCTTGTATTACAAAAAAATCTTGAGGATTCTTTAGTGAATCTCCTGGCACCTATTGTGTTTAATCATGATAATCATACAGCAGCGCAGGTAAGCTTGCTTATTTCTAATTATCCTAGCTTTAGCTTCAAAGCACCTCTTTGCTCCTTTGTTAAAAAGAGTGCTTAAAAACCTAAAGCCCAAGTGCTTTTATCTGTTTATAGCTTGATGAAAGCACTTGTATAAGTCTATCTTCATCCTCAAGATTTTTAATACTAACAGAAAGCAACTCCCTTGCTTGATTCTCATCATATCCTATTTCTTGCAATACAAATGAGGGTCTAAAAAGCCCAAATAAACACTCTTGTCCATTTACACCATAAAAATCTTGAATAAAAAGATCTTGCAACATTAAGCGAGCTTTTATGCCAAAAAATCTTAGAGCTAGAGTATTTAAAGCACTATTTTTTATATCCACAAATAAATCAATATCCCCCTTTAATCTTTCTTTGAGTTTATTGAAAAAAGTTTCTCGATTAAAAGGCTTGATTTTTTCTTGCTTTTCTAAAGCCATTACAAAAGCCTTATAGATACTATTTTGCGCCAAAACAAAAGGGATATCAAAACTTTTTTTCGATAGAAATAAGCCATAATTTCTAGCTAGCCCCAAAGATTCTCCACTTAATAAAAAGATAATTTTTTCATCCTTTATTTCTAGTCTTTGAGAAAGGCTGACACTTAAACTAATATCTACAATCAAAGTAAAATCTTGTAGTTTTTGGTTAAGATAATGGAAGATTAAATCTATATCATTCAAACTAAAAATATCTTGATTGATAACTGGAATTACAAAAACCTGACACTGCTCCCTTATGGCTAAATCTAAAGAAATAAAATCAAGCATTCCATCTTTTTTTTGAAGATTAATTTTATGCAACTGCATCTGCCTTGCACTTGAGACTATTTGTTGATGATTTCCAATACAATAGGCAATCTTTTTTTTTGCAAAAAAACCAAAAAGGCCTAAAAAACTCCAAAAATCAAAAGTAATAGGAAATGTAAAATTAGCCCCAAAGATACTACAAAGTCTTTTTTGATCTGCATCATCTGAAACAAAAATAGGAGCATTGGGATATTCTTGATCTAGAAAAATTTCATTTGCTTGCTTACTACAAGGATAATTATGTAAAAAATCAAGTCGCATTTTTTCCCTTTTTTGGTGATTATTATATAATGGCAGAGTTAAAAAACAACAAGGCTTAAAATGCAGAATTTCCAAAAAGAAAAACAATTCATTCTAAATATTATGATGAATATGCTTAAAGATACCGATACAGTTTGTGCTAATTTTTTTTCTTCTCTAAACCAAATATTAGAAGAAAAAAAATCCACTCAAGAATTACTCCATAATATAATTACAAAAGACAAAACTCTAGAAGTAATCAAAGCCTTTTCTCTCTATAATATTTTGCTAAATATTATAGAAGAACGCTTTAATATCCACACAAAAAAACCTCTTGAGAAGTTAAAAAAAACTTATGAAGAACTCATAGAAGAGGGTTTTAATCCAAAAGATATTCAAGAAGTTCTGGAGAATATGAAGTTTTATCCCGTATTTACAGCCCATCCAACAGAATCTAGAAGAAGAACTTTTTTAGAAGCTCATCACTCTATTGATGAGGATTTGTATAAAATTTTTGATTTAAAAGAAAATGATCGGGTAGAAAATATTAATTACCGTCTGCATTTATTATGGCAAACAAGCCTCATAAGAAGCCAGAAGTTAGAAGTATTATTTGAATTAGACAACCTCTTATATATCATCGAGACTACTATTCTTGATAGCGCTCAAGATGCTTTAGAGATACTCTCACAGATTCTAAAAAGACCACTCCAAAAATCTCCTATTGAACTTGGAAGTTGGGTTGGGGGTGATAGAGATGGAAACCCTTTTGTAAGCAATGAGCTCATGATACAAGTAATGAAAACTCAACATAAACTTATTATTAATCTTTATATTAAAAAAATTAATGCCTTAATTAGAGAATTATCCATCAATAAAAACTTTTGCAATATCTCTAAAGACCTTTATCAAAGTATTGAAGAAAATAAAGATTATCTAAACTCAGAAAATAAAGAACTGTATAAAGATGAGCCCTTTAGATCCATGCTTATATTAATGAGAAAAAAACTTGAAAATCGCCTTGTTGGTATTAACACAAACTGGGAAGTAGATTTTGTTTATAAGAATGCATCAGAATTACTTAGTGATATTGATATGCTGATAAAAAATCTCTCTAAAACCTGTGCAAGAAAACTCAATGAATTAAGAAATTTAGTTTTACTGGGAGATTTTTATCTCTTAAAACTTGATTTTAGAGAACATAAAAGTGTATTTCAGAATGCTATCAGTGAGATTTTTTGCTTACTTGGAATCTATAATAGTGGCTTTAACACTCTTGAGAATAATAAAAAAATTGAAATCCTTAATCAAGCATTAGAACATCCTATCATAAACCTCTCCTCACTCACTAAAGACCTTAGCCAAGAAACTCAAAATGTAATTGATATCTTTTCTTCTATTCAATGGGGTAAAAAAAATCTATCTGATGAAATTATTCGATCTTTTATTTTATCAATGACAACTGATGCTAGCGATCTTTTATGCATCCTTTGGTTTGCAAAGCAAACAAAGCTATGGATTCCAAACATCGAGGCAAAAATCTCTATCACTCCCTTGTTTGAAACCATTCAAGATTTACAGCA
This sequence comes from Helicobacter sp. 'house sparrow 1', assembly GCF_900199585.1. Taxonomy (NCBI): domain Bacteria; kingdom Pseudomonadati; phylum Campylobacterota; class Epsilonproteobacteria; order Campylobacterales; family Helicobacteraceae; genus Helicobacter; species Helicobacter sp. 'house sparrow 1'. The sequence goes on from NZ_FZQY01000009.1 coordinate 68,340, forward strand.
TGCTAAAGAAATTATTGCTACACTTAGCCAAAATAAGCATTATGCAACTTATCTCAAAGATTGTAATTCTTGTCAAGAAATTATGGTGGGTTATTCTGATTCTAGTAAGGATGGAGGTATTTTTGCAAGTAACTATAACCTCTATAATGCAATTACAGATCTAATCAAGCTAGGCGAAACATTGGGAATTAGGTTTTTACTTTTCCATGGCAAGGGCGGAAGTGTCAGTCGCGGAGGAGGAACATTAGATTCTGCTCTTTTAGCATCTCCTCCAAAAAGTGTTGCAGGCTTATTAAAAGTGACAGAACAAGGTGAGATGATTAGCTCTAAATATCTTAGTCCAATTAGTGCCCACTTTAATCTTGCCAACACCTTGAGTGCTCTTTTGAAAAAATCTTGCTATGATACCTATTTTCCAGAGCAAACTTCTCATCAAAAAATTTCAGATACACAAACAATAAAGGTTATTTCAGAACAATCCTATCGCTTCTATAGAAGACTTGTTTATGAAACCAAAGGCTTTATTGATTATTTTAAGCAAGCCACTCCTATTGAGTTTATCCAACACTTAAATCTAGGATCAAGACCAAGTAAAAGAAAAGATACTCAAAGAGTTGAAGACTTACGCGCAATTCCTTGGGTTTTTGCTTGGACTCAAAATCGTAGCATTATTCCTGCTTGGTATGGCTTAGGAAGCGGACTTGAGGCAATCAAAGACAGAAGTTTATTACGGCATTGCTATTTAGAATCTGATTTTTTCAGATCCACACTAGATAATATATCTCAGGCATTTTTAAAAGTAGATTTAGATATTGCAAAACTCTATAATGATTTTGTAGAAGATAGCAATCTTAAGAATACAATTTGGAATCTAATAGAAGAAGAATATAAGCGCACAATGGATATTATGCTCTATATTAGAGATGAAACAAAACTATTAGACACGCAACCTGATATTAGAGAATCTATTTTTATGAGAAAGATACCTGTAAGTGCGCTTAATCTCATTCAAATTGAACTAATTAAGCGTTACCATCAAGCAAACTACCCTCAACAAAAAGAAAGACTGATGGAAGAAATACATAGCACTATTGTAGGTATTGCTCAAGGAATGAGAAATACAGGATAAAACTAGAATTACTAGCCAAACAGATATAAGTCCAAATCTCTTTTTTGGACTTATCTTTTTTAGACTTCTTTACCTGTTTCTCCAGAAAAATAAACAATCCTACTTATTTGCTTGCTTTTTTAACATACGCCTTAAGCTAACATAAAACTTCATCCATTCATCTAATTCCATTAATGGATGCCCGCCCCACTTTGTATGTGGTGGAAGATTTTTCCCTACCGCACCTCTTCCTGCTATGGTAACAAAATCTCCAATATGGATATGCCCTCCTGTTCCAGCTTGTCCTCCCATAATCACATTTCTACCTGTCGTAGTAGATCCTGCTATTCCAACTTGAGAAACAAGAATACTATGAGGACCAATCACACAGTTATGACCAATTTGCACCAAATTATCAATTTTAGCCCCTTTTTGTATCCTTGTCTCACCAAATACTGCACGATCAATTGTATTGTTAGCCCCAATCTCTACATCATCCTCAATAACTACACAACCATTGTGTTCAATCTTAATATGCTCTCCATCCTTTGTGTGTGCATATCCAAAACCATCGCTACCAATGACACTTCCTGCATGAATGATGACATTATTACCAATTTGGCTATCTCGATAAATAACTACATTAGGATAGATTTTACAATTCTTACCCACTCTCACATTATCACTAATCACAACCCCTGCCATAATTTCAGTCCCATCTTCTATAATGACATTTTTTCCTAACACAACATTTGGCATCATCTTTACATTATTACCGATAATAGGATCTTTTCCAACCCCACTAAATTCTGGCTTTTTAAAAAAATGTGAGATTTTTGCAAATGCTAAATGAGGGTTTTCCACAAAAATAGCTTGAATATTTGAGGGTATCTTTTCTTCATACTCTTTTCTGATTAAAACAGCACCTGCTTTTGAATCTTTTAAGTCTTTTAGATACTTATTTTGATCTATATAACTAATTTGATTGGCATTTGCTTTATCTAGAGGTGCTATCCCCTCAAGCTCAAAATCATTCTTTATAAAACACTCTTCCCCTATTTTTTCCAAAATTTCACTAAGCTTCATTCGATACTCCTCTTGCTATCTCTATCATCTCAATAAAATTTGATACATCCAAAGCAGCACTTCCTACCAAGACACCATCTACCCCATCAATACTAAGTATTTCTCTAATATTTTGCAATTGAACACTGCCCCCATACAACAAAGGCTTATTAACCTTAGATCTTAAAAAATTATGCGTTTGATAAATTTCTTGTGTTGTAGCACTCACACCTGTACCAATTGCCCATACAGGCTCATAAGCTACAATTAAATTCTCATACTCTAAATCAATTCCTCTAAATTGAGTAGTCAAGAAACTTTCAATAGCTTCTTGTCCTTGTTTTCTAACCTCTAAACTCTCTCCTATGCAATAAAAGATCCTAAATCCTTCTTTTGCAAAGAAATCAAATTTCTTAGCACACACTTCTTGGCTTTCACCAAATATATTTCTTCTCTCACTATGCCCTATTAAAATATTTTTAATCCCAAAATCTCTTAAAGCTTCTAGTGTAATTTCTCCTGTAAAGGCGCCATTTAAAGCACAATAGGCATTTTGTATGCCCATATCAAAATGATTTACTTTTTCTTGCAATGCAAAACTTGATGGGAATATATATACCCCCTCCTTAGGTTTTTTCACAAGATAAGAATCTAAAGTTTTAAAATACTCCCTAATACCATTTAAAGTAAGATTTGATTTAAAATTTGCCGCTAATATCATGCTTTCCTCGAATCATAAAATTTTTAGATTCTAACATAACTTACTCTCACAATAATCTCTTAGCAGCATCAATCTCTTTGGCTTTTAAAACTTTTTAATCAATGGGTTTCTTTTAGTGATTATTTTCCCTCTCCTACCACCACTTAATAGGAGTTCATTATGAATATGCTAAAACTTTCAAAAAAAGCATATTTTGTTGTATAGTTTGTTGTGTAACTTGTTAAAGATTTGTTTAAAAAAAAATCTTTAAAAAATAAAAAAAATTAAGTGGTGGCAAGAGAAAGAAAGTATGAGTTGTTTAAATCTATGAATTAAAGACGATGATGATTAAAAATCAAATCATTGAACAATAAATCATCAATTTAAAGAATCTTCAAACTTCTAGTGGAGTAAATCCTTAAATTAATCATCAATTAAAATAAAAGTTATCTTGATTTTTCTCTTTATTTTAAAGAACATTGATGCATTGCATCTTTTAGTTTTTTCCCTCCTTGATTGATTGTTTGAGTTTAATTATTTCTACCCTAACTCTTATTTTTAGAGTTAGGGTTTAATA
>NZ_FZQY01000010.1:0-2450 GCF_900199585.1 Helicobacter sp. 'house sparrow 1'
GCTTCATCATTATTTAAAATAACAGAACCGATAATAGCATTTTGAGGAGTAGCTTTAGCATTCTCTGAAGCTAAAATTGTATTGCTAGCTTTAAAGGAAATATTATTTACGCCATTGTTAGAAGTTACTGAACTTACAGAAAGATTTCCAACAAAAGCATTTGTAGCATCAACAAAAGACATAGAGTTAGTGTTATCTGTGAGAGTCACACCATTTTCTGCAGATGAACTTGCAAGAATCCCTTTACCAATGTAGTTGTGGCCATTTGTGGCAGCCATTGTTTTTATAGTTATATTACTAGTGCTTGCAGTTTTAGTAGCTGTATCATCTAAAGAAATAATATTTTTAGCCTTTCTTTCATAGCCATTAGCCTTTAGCTCATTTAAATTAAAAGTATTGCTAGATGATTGGGATACTAAAAGATTATTTTTATCTGTTGCATATCCACTAGTTTGCTCTGCAATGATTGAGACTGCTGAAGTAGCTCCTATTTGAGTGCTAGCTCCAGATAAATAAAGATGATTATTTCCTGTAGCACCACCTGTTCCAGCCTTAATATTTCCAGCAATAATATTTGCACCATTCATTGTAATTTTATTGCTTCCACCATTAGCAGTGATATCACTAGTAATAGTATTGGCAACACTTGTTTGTGCTTCTAATTCAGATCCTTGTTGTGAAGATTTAAAAGTAATGGTATTAGTTCCGCCATTAGCACTAATACCTCCAGAAATATTGTTAGAACCTGTTCCATTAAAAGTGATAGTATTACTTCCACCACCACCTGCCTTAATATCACCAGAAATGCTGTTTGTAGCTGTTCCAGCAAAAGTGATGATATTGTCACCAATATCTGCAGAAATGTTACCTTTGATAGTATTGGTCGCTCCATTATTAAAAGCAATTGTATTAGTTCCTTTTCCACCCCAAGTAGATGAACCTGCAGTGATACCTCCTTCAATTTTATTTACTCCAGTTCCATTAAAAGTAATGGTATTAGTAGAAGCGCTTGCAGTAATATTACCTTGAATAGTATTAGTTGTTCCACTATTAAAAGTGATAGTATTGTTTCCTGGATTGCCCTGAGCATCTGATGATCTTTGCGCGATTATATTACCTGTAATAATATTGGCAGCTTCGCTATTTTTTGCATCCACACCACTATTTCCAAAAGTAATAGTATTGGTTCCTCTAGTTGCCTGAATTGTCCCGGTAATACTATTATTATTTCCATTTGTAAAAGAAATGTTATTTTTTGCACTATTTTCAGAAGAAATATTACCTGTAATTGTATTTATGGAGCTTGCTCCAGAAAATGTGATAATATTGGTTCCACTTCTTCTTGCTAGAATACCACCTTTGATTGTATTTGTAGAACTTGCTCCAGAAAATGTGATAGTATTTTTTGCTCCACTACTATAGTAATTTGCTACGATTACATCACTATCTGCACTACTCTCTGCAACCTCAATGGCTCCATTCTTTTTGAAATTAACATTAATTAAACCCGCTCTATCAAAACCATCCACATTAGCTTGAATTTTTCCTACTATCTTTCCATTGTTTTCAAAGTTAAGTGTCGTAGTTCCCGAATCAACATTGATATTTCCTGTAAAAACATTTTCTTGATTATCTTTTGCTTCATTTTCTTGTCCTTTAAAAGTCAAAGTTACTTTGGCTGAAGAATAACCATTGTGGCTCACTACATCGATATTTCCAGTAAAATTTTTATGAAATGTTCCATTCACTTCATTATTGCCATTTCCACCTATTGTTTTTAGGTTACCCTTAAAATCATTTGTAGCTTCAAGGTTAAAAATTCTTTTTGCATTACTACCTGTATTTTCAATATTCCCATTTCCAGATCTATTTTCAAAGTGGATTGTCATTGTAGAGCCGGGAAAATCAAAAACACCTTCAGTAAAATTAGTATCTTTTAAGGTAACATTTTTTTGTTCTTTACTAAAAATAACTGTTGATAAATCGGTACTAATTTGCATAGAATCCCCTGTTCCGAATTTAAAGGTAAGGTCTCTATCTATAGGTGTACAACTACTAGTATCTCCACAATCTGGATGTTGAATCTCAGTATTTCCATACAAAGTGCTTCCAAGCAATAAAGCTAAAGAACTTGCAACAATAGGCTTAAATAAAGATCTTTTAAAAGAATTTTTAGAAGAAACTGAATGAAAGTTTGTATAGTCCACTAAATTCATAACTTACTCCTGTTATCTTTTTCTCTTTGTAGATTTTTAAAATTTTCAAAAGGTGTATAAGCTAACAACAAGTCTTTTTTGAACTACATTTCTATATTAACAACAAAGCTAAACTATAAAAAATCAAAAAAATTTAAAAACAAAGTCACACAACACATAAAATTTTGAAAGTTTTAAAATCTGGCGCGCATTTTATCATAATTTTATAAGAAGTCAATATAAAAATAAAAATTT
>NZ_FZQY01000010.1:2590-50515 GCF_900199585.1 Helicobacter sp. 'house sparrow 1'
AGAATAGATAGAATAGATACGCAGGAAGCGTATCTATTAAATTTTATCGCTAAATTAGATTTTGAAAGGATTCTCTACTACAGATTTTCGATCCACAATATATGGAATAAGCGCCATATGTCTAGCTCTTTTGATTGCCACTTCTACGCGCTCTTGCCATTTTTTTGTATTACCTGTCAATCTTCTTGGCATAATCTTATATCTCTCTGATAGAGAATGCTTTAACATCTCTATATCCTTATAGTCAATAAACTCAATCTTTGCTTCTGTATACTTACAATATCTTTTTGAATATTTTTTTCTTTCCATAATTTTATCTCCTAAAATGGTATTTCATCTTCATCAATATTAATTTCTGGGATATTGCTTACATAATCTTTTTGTTGTGGTATAGCATTACCCATTTGCGGATTCTGATAATTATTGTTTGGTGCATATGGTTGGGTACTTTGACTTGGAGCTTCATAGCTATCTGCTACATTACTAGATTTATTATCTAGCATACTCATACTCTCTGCAGTAATTGTATGTCTGCTTTTTTTAGCACCCATCTGATCTGTCCAAGTCTCATAGGTCAGCCTTCCTTCAATCAATACTTTAGAACCCTTCCTTAAATATTGATTTGCAACTTCTGCTGTTCTCCCAAAAAGTTTCACATCAATAAAACAAGATTCATCTGCAATACTGCCATCTTGCTTTTTAAACCTACGATTACTTGCTAACCCTATTGTAGCCAAAGCTGAGCCACTAGGCAGATAACGCAACTCAACATCACGAGTTAAATTACCAACCATTATCACCTTATTAAACATAACACACCTACCTAATTTTTATTCAGCAGCCTCACTAGTTTGTTCTTTTTCTTCTGTGTTTTCTTTCTGCTCTACTTTTTCTTTCTTTGCAACTTTTGGCTCTGGCTTCTTATTTGCTCTATCTACTAGAGTCTGCCAAGCTTTTTGCTCTTTTTTGCTCTCATATTTAATCACAATGAAGCGTAAAATATCCTCATTAATACGATAAAGTCTTTCTAACTCCAATACCATATTGGGTTGAGCCTTAAAATAAATTACAAAATAATAGCCACGCTTATTTTTTTTGATTTCATAAGCAAGATTTCTCATACCCATATCTAGGCAAGTTTCAATAACGCCTCCATTTTTTGTAATTGCCTCTTTGTAAAATTCAATCTTTGCTTTGATTTCCTCTTCTACCAAAGTAGGCTTAATGATAAACATTGTTTCATAGTGTCTCACTATATTCTCCTTGTGGTTTAATAGCCCTTTAATAAGAGCAAGGTTTTTTCTTTTTTATAGCATAAAAAAGATGCAAAATTATATCAGAGAAATGCTTTTATTTTTATTAATGCTCGGATATCTGCCGTTTTATCTCCCCTAAAAGTTTGATTACGCCAATCCCTTAAAATTTCAAAAATTCTTTGAAAATGATTTTCTTTGAGTTTAATCATTCTTCTTACATATTTATCCACTATAAATTTAGGAGGTTGATAGCCTAATATCTCCTTGGCATTTTCCTTTCCATTGACTTTAATATATGAACTAAACATAAAGAGAATATAAAAATAACGCTCCAGTTCCCTTAAGATATCATTAGAATCCACCCCTTCTTCTTGCATCTTTTCATAAGTGGGTAAAAAATCTTTTTTCTCAAAAAAAACATCTAAGAAATCATCGATACTGATACTTCCTAATCCATAAGATAACTTTTGTATCAACTCTTGAGTGATAGGTTCATCATAATTTTCATATTTTTGTAACTCATTATAAGCCAAGGACAGATCATTATTTTGTATGTGTAGAATAAATTGTAACAATCCATCATTTAGTTCTAAATGCAACTCCTTGGCTCTTTGTCTCAAAATCATTAAGCTATCTGCAAGACTTGGGGCAAAAAATCTTACTTCAACTATATTATCCCCCTTAAATGCGCTTGCAATACTTCTACAATCTTGTGCATATTGAATTGATGTTTTATTTTCAGATTGATAAAAATTTACTATGAGATAATTATCTGTTATCTGGATAGCACCAAGCATGGAATCGATTTCTTTTTTTGATAATTTGGTATCTATTTTTAAAATAACAATACTAATATCTCCAAATAAACTACCCTGTGAGAGGATATCTAGCACCGCATTTAATTCATAATCAGCAAAATAAAAAGTTGTAATATTTGCATCAGGTATTTTTTGAGTTATTTTTTTGGAATAAAAATCAATAAAAAAATTACTCTCTCCATAAAGCAAAGAAGCTTTTGGGGTAGTTTTAGCCAAATAGATGTCAAATTCTTTTTTATACATTAACTGCCTTACTCCTTTGAAGATAGCCTTGCATAGATTCTAGCATTGACAAAATCAACATCTATGATCTCAACTTCAACTTCTTCAAACATCAAGAGCTCTCTTGGATTCTCATCAATTATGATTCTAGCACCTTGTATTTCTCCAAGGGCAAGAGCTAAAACAGGATAGCGCTCATCAATTATTTGTGCCCTTATTTGTTTACCTATATTTTTTCTTGCCCAATGGGTATATTTTCTATCTCTAAACCCTGCTTCAATTTTTGCAATTTTCCTTTCTTGCTCATTTAAATAAGCACAATAAGTATGCATTTTATTAAGTAAAAAATCCACACGCTTACCCTGTCTTAAAATTTCTTTTAAAACACGATGCAAGGCTAAATCACTGTATCTTCTAATGGGTGAAGTAAAGTGAGTATAGGCCTCAAACCCTAAAGCAAAGTGTTCTTGCAGTGCTGTGCTATATTCTGCCTTATTTTGTGCTTTTATAATTATCTTATCAATTTGAGAAGATAATCCTTTCTCTTTGGCCTGTGCTTGGATGTTTAAGATTTGAGTATGAAAATCCTTGCCTTTTATTTCAAAACCTAAATTCTTTAAATCAAAAAATAACATCCTTAATTTTTCATCTTTAATAGGTTGATGGATTCTATAAATTCCTGTTTTAAAGTCTCTTAACATTAGTGCAGATTGTTTATTTGCAAGAAGCATTGCCTCTTCAACAATACAATGACTCTTAGTCTCTTGATAGGGCTTAGTTGATACAATCTCTTCATTTTTATCCAAACTTAAAACAACTTCATCACTGCTAAAATCAAACCCTTTAGCAAGTCGTTGTTTTTTTAACTTTAAAGCAATTTGATAGAATTTTTTAATATTTGAAGCAATTTCTTTTTTAATGTCATGCTTTTTAGAATCTAGCATCCGATCTACCATTTCATAACTAACATTTTGATGATTACAAATTATTGCTTCAAAGAGATGGGATTTTTTTACTTGATTTTTATTATCAAACTTTATTTTCCATACAAATGCTAGACGCACCTCACCTTCTTTTAAAGAACAAATATTTTGACTTAAATTCTCTGGAAGCATCGGATAACTACGATTTGGAAAATAAACACTAAAACCTCTCTCTAATGCCTCATTATCTAATATACTATCTAAAGCAACATATTCGCTTACATCAGCAATTGCAACATACAATGTTTTTTCTTTAAAATCATAATAAATTGCATCATCATGATCTTTTGCATCTACAGGATCAATTGTATAAAAAGGAAGATGTGTTAGATCAATGCGATTTTCATAAAGTTCCTTATAAACTTTAACCCCAAAACTATCAGCATATTTTTTACATTCTTGTGAAAAATCAAAAGGATGATTATAAAAATAAAGCATAATTTTTTCATCAATCTTTGGATCATCCAATACGCCTAAAATATCAATAATTTTCTTTGTTTTTAAATCTAAATAAATCACACAATATCTAGGTAATTGTCGTAATGATTTTTGCGAAATTGGCAGTTTGAGTGGATAGGGCTTTATATCATAGAGTCTATAAGCCACAATGGTCCCTTTATAAAGGTCTAAATAAAATAATGCACAAGACCAAGAGCTAAGAACATCAATGATTCTAGCCTTTATCTTTGCTTTTTGTCTCACAAGTTTTGCTAAAACAAAATCTCCTTTCTGAAGATTTCTTATGGGATTTAAAACCCTATAATCTTGTTTTTTTGAAAGATCGCATAAAAAAACACTTTGATTTTTTGTGATATCAATTGTTCCAATTACAAAATTAGAATCTAGTATAAAGCCATTTTCTTTTTTTTGAATACATTTAAACTTCTGTAATCTCAAAAACAATTCCTGATACTTCTTAGGAATTGACCTTATTCCAAAAGCTATTTGAAATAAAAACTCATTCATATTAATGCCTTTTGCATCAAAGCAGATAATTGAGGAAAGCTTTTATTACAAAAGATTTCAAAAGCTAGGACACCTTGAGCAATTAACATATTTTTTCCATTTTGCACAGGGGCAAATTGTCTTGCAAGCTCTAAAAATGGTGTTGTTTGCATATAGGCTAAATCATAAGCATACTTTGCACTCTTAAGAATTTCTTGTATTAGGTTTTTATCAAAAGGAAGAATATTTTGAAGGCTTGAGGCTGTGGCATTTATCACTAGGTCATAACTTTTCATTTTAAGCGTTTGGGGGATATAGCAATCAAAATGTTGTTCTAAATCTCCAATCCGATCCTTGGAACGATTTAATATTGTAGGTTCTATACCCTTTTCTTGCAAGATAAAAGCAATGGCTTTTGCAGATCCTCCTGCTCCTAAAATTAATGCATTTTGAAAGCAAAAATCTTTTATAGTCTCATAAAATCCCATTGCATCGGTATTGTATCCATAGATTTTTTTATCCCTTAAAACCCAAGTATTTACCGCTTGAATTTTTTCTGCAATCCCCTCAACCCTATCACTTTGTCTAAATGCCTCTTCTTTAAAAGGGAGGGTTATATTTGCTCCATCAAGCCTTAAATCAAAAAAAGTTTGGGCTAATTTAGATGAATCTTGAAGTAGAAATCTTCCATAACTACCCCTAAAGTTTAAATCATTCTTCAAACAATCAAAGGCATAATTATGCATCATAGGAGAAAGAGAGTGATGTATAGGATTACCAAATACACAAAATTGCTTATTCATCAATTCTTTCTACAAGTTTTAAAGCAATATATCCCTGTTCTATCTTACCCCAACCATTCCCGATTTCTTGTATCTTTAAAATCTCATCCCTATAAACTTTTGCAATAATTTTTGCATTTGCTAAGGGTTTTTCTCTGACATTTCCTACTGCTACCTTAACCTTATATGTACTCTCTTGCTCTAAGTCTTGTTTATTAGAGACTTTTTGTATATTTTTTGGATCTAAAAAAACATATCCCCTCTGCAACTTCCCCCAACTATTCTTATTTTCAAAAATAAGCACCTCTTGACCCTTATAGATTCTATCAATGATTGGAGAATCAATAGAGGGTAGCTGTCTTACATTTAAAATACTTGCCTTTGCCCTATATAGTTTAGGCTCAATAATTTCTTCTTGGATTTGAATTATATCCTCTTGGATTTGAGCTTGCATTTCTTGATATCCAAAAAAATGCCTCGCGCTAGAAACAAAATGTTCCCATCTAGGCTTGTCATAAGCAAATAACATAATATTTACATAAAATCCCATACAAAGACATACAAATAAAAAGGGAATTGTATGCAAGAAAAAGAATTTAAAAATACTTTTTATCATTCTATACTGATACCTTGATGTGTATTTACTACTTCTCCAATCACATAGCCATCAGTAACTTTGAGAATAAAATCAAGATTTTGAGGCTTTACTACCAAAACCATACCAACACCCATATTTAAAACCCTAAAGCTTTCTTCAAAATCTAGATATTGAGATAAAAATTGAAAAATCTTTGGAATCCTAAGAGATTTTTTATCTATTACTCCTCCAAGACCTTGCGGAAAAATACGCGGAATATTCTCTAAAATCCCTCCACCTGTGATATGCGCAAGTCCTTCAATATGATTTTTAATTTGTTTGAAAATTTTTACATAGATTCTAGTGGGTTCCAAAAGCACATCAATCAATGCCCTTCCATCAAACTCTTCATTAAAATCTTTTTTTAACATTTCAAACAAAATTTTTCGAACCAAAGAAAATCCATTGCTATGCAATCCACTACTAGGTAAGGCCACAAGATATTGTCCTTTTTGGATATTTTGACTTTTATTTAAGTCTTCTTTCTCTGCAATTCCCACTGCAAAACCTGCTAAATCAAAATCTTTGCCTTGATAGATTCCAGGCATTTCAGCAGTTTCTCCCCCAATCAAAGAACACTCTGCTTCTTGACATCCTTTAACAATACCTCGCACAACCCTTGCTGCACTCATCTTATCTAATTTGCCTGTTGCATAATAATCTAAAAAAAATGCAGGTTCTCCAAAATTACAAATCAAATCATTAACACACATTGCAACCAAGTCAATACCTATGCTATCTAATTGATTACTTTGGATTGCAAGTTTGAGTTTTGTTCCAACCCCATCAGTTGCTCCAAGCATCACAGGCTCTTTATAACCACTTGGTAAGGCATAGGCTCCAGCAAAAGACCCCAGGGTTCCTAAAACATTTTTATTATAAGTCTTTTTTACCTCATCTTTAATGATCTCAACAAATGCATTTCCCTCATCAATATCAACCCCAGAATCCTTATAACTCAGAGACATTCAGCACCTTTTTTAACTTTTTTAGGCTAGATTCTACCATAAATAATAGACTAAGCCTACCGAAGTGTCATCATATCAATCACATACCTAAATTTGGCTTTCCTTGTTGTTAGTTTCTCATAAGCTTCATTAATTTGATCTACAGAAATGACTTCAACTTCAGGATAAATTTTATGTTTTAAAGAAAAATCAAGCATTTCTTGAGTTTCTGCAATACCTCCTATCAAGGAACCATAAATTTTTTTACCTGCATTAAGCACGAGTTTCATTGCATCAATCTTTGGGCTACATTCTTGAGGCGGAAGTCCTACAATAGCCATCTCACCACCAAACTTTAAAAGTTTAAGATAAGAAGCAATATCATATGATGTTGGGATTGTTGAGATAATAAAATCAAACCTTTCTTTTACATTTTCTGTAGAAGTATAAAAACTTGCAACACCCATAGAGACTGCATCTTGTTTCTTTGCTTCATCTCTTGCAAAGACACTAACACTTGCCCCCATTTTAATCGCATATTTAACTGCCATGCTTCCTAAACCACCAAATCCAGCAACTGCAACTTTATGATTTTTTCCAACTTTGGAGAATTTTAAGGGGGAGTAAGTAGTAATACCTGCACAAAGCAGTGGGGCAACTTTTTGTAATGGAGCATCCTTTGGAACTTTAATTGCAAAATCTTCTTTTACAACAATATTATTGCTATAGCCTCCATAAGTTGGCTCATCATCATGAAAGCAATCTAAGCAATCATAAGTATAAACCACCTTACCTTTTTCACAAAATTGTTCCTGACTACTTTTGCAAGCCTCACACTCACCACAGCTATTTACCATACAACCTACACCAGCATAATCACCAAGGCTAAACTTACTAACATTCTTTCCAATAGCTACAACCTTTCCTACAATCTCATGTCCTGGAACCATAGGATAAATTCCTTCTTTCCACTCACTCCTAGCACTATGGACATCACTATGACAAATCCCTGTATATAAGATTTCAATTAAAATGTCATTACTTCCTAATTTATGTCTTGTAAAAGTAAAGGGTTTAAAAGTATCTGTTTTTGAAAAAACTGCAAAGCCTTTTGCAGGAATACGCTCATCTAAATTCATACTTTGCATCACTTGCTCCTTAGATTTTTTAATTTTTAAAATAAACTTTTTTAATCAAAAAAATTAAATAAAAGCGATTTGTTGTGCTTCATATAAAATATCCCTTGCACCTTTTTGAATTAATCTTTGGGCAAGCTCTATCCCAAGATTCTCTGCATTATGTTTATTTCCCTCTATAAAATCCCTTAAAATTCTCTTGCCATTAGGTAGTCCTAAAATTGCTGTTATTTTTATTTTTTCTTGCTCAGTTTGTGCATAAACCCCTATTGGTACTTGACAACCTCCCTCCAATGTCCTAATAAAGGCTCTCTCAGCCCTAGTACAAATGGCAGTCTCTTGATCATTTAATTTTTTCAAGCTTGTTAGCAAAGCATCATCTAATCTTGCCTCAATACCTAAAGCACCCTGCCCCATTGCTGGAATCATCTCTGAAGTCTCTAAAACTTTTATAAAAGGAATTTGATTGCTAGAAATTTCCAAACGATTGAGTCCAGCCTTTGCAAGAATAATTGCATCAAAATCTCCATCAATCAATCGTTTTAGCCTCGTTTGAACATTACCTCTTAAACTTTGCGTATCTAAATCCTCTCTTAGATATTTTAATTGCATTGACCTTCGTAAAGAGGTAGTTCCTACTTTTGCATTCATTGGAAGGTCTCTAATACTAGGATACTTTATACTTAAAAAACAATCTCTGGGGTCTTCCCTTTTGGTAATACATACTAAACCAAGTCCATCTACAAAATCTACAGGCACATCTTTTAAAGAATGTACTGCTAAATCAATCTTATTTTGCAATAACAATTCTTCTAGCTCTTTTGTAAAAAGCCCCTTGCCCCCAATTTTTGCAAGTGGAACATCTAAAATTTTATCCCCTTTAGTCTTTACAATCTCTAATCTTGCATCAATCCCTAATTCTAACCTTAATCTTTCCTTGATATGATTAGCCTGCCACAGCGCAAGCAAACTGCCTCTTGTCCCAATAACAACTTCCCTCATACTCTACTCTCTTCGCTCTCCATAATCTCTATATCAATGATTTCATCATTTTCATTTTCTGTGTATGTTGTATCTTTTTGTTTTAAAATAAAATAAGCATTAATTAAAAGAATAATCCCAAAAATATCACAAAATACCCCAGGAAAAATAAGCAACACCCCTCCAAAAAACTTTGCAAAATTCCCTCTAACAAAAGCGCTGATTTGAATCTTATTTTGCAAAATATTATTTAATACATCTGCCAATTCCATTCTTAGGTTAAAAAGAATCAAAATCCCAATAAAAGCACTGATTATAATCTCAGATAGCAGAGGGAAAAAACCAAGATAATTTCCCACATAAATGATGCTTACAAATTCCAAAATAATATAAAATAAAAAAATAATTTTTAAAAGCTTCACGATAGTCTCCCTTTAATAAATGCAATAATTTCTTCTACATCCGCTTTTAAAATCTGCTTTTGCATCCCATCTCTTACAACCACTTCCACTTGATTTTTTTCAAGTTCCTTTCCGATGATAATCCCAAAACTACTACCAATGAGTTCAAAATCTTTCATTTTAAAACCAAAGCGCTCATTCCTATCATCCAATAAAACCTCTAATTGATTTTGCTTCATTTTTTCATAAAGCTTATTTGCAAAATCTAGTTGCTGTGAATCTTTGGTATTAGATAAAACAATATTTACTTCAAAAGGTGCGCTAGATAGACCCCAGACACATCCAAACTCATCACTCTTTTGCTCCAAAATTGCTGCAAGCAGTCTTGAAACCCCTATGCCATAGCAACCCATAATAAAAGGTTGGCTTTTTCCATTTTGATCTAAAAAATTTGCACCCATATCCTTTGAATAACGATCTTTTAGTTTAAAAATATGTCCAACCTCAATACCCTTTTTATATTCAATTCTACCATCACAACAAGGGCATAAATCCCCCTCTTTAACTTTTGCTAAATCTTCATATCTTAGTGCATCAAAAGTACTGAGATCCACTCCCACAAAATGCTTGTCCTTTTCATTTGCCCCACAAATCAAATCTCTTTCTTCTCTTAAGTCTTCATCAAAAAAGATGAATTTAGATTCTGTAATATTTCCTAAAGCATAAGGTCCAATAAACCCTTCAAAAAGACCAGCTGATCTAATATCTTCAACACTAGCATCCAATAATTCTAAAGCTTGAGCTCCATAATTATTTAATATATTTAAGGCTTTGGTTTCTTCAAGTTCATCATCTCCTCTTAAAAAGAAAAAGGCAAGTTCTGGGTCTTTCTTGCTCTCTGGAAGAAAAACTATTTTTTTCACTACTGCCTTAAGTATATAAAATGGATCTACTTTAAAAAATGCACTTAAATCTTTGATGCTTGAAATATTTGGAGTTGTAAATTTTGAAAATTCTGCTTTTGGCGCATACTCCTGTGTAATACGCTTTTGTCGTTTTGCTGCCTCAATATTAGAAGCATAGCTACATTGATTACACATTGCAATCGTATCCTCACCACAGTCTGCTAAAACCATAAACTCCTTACTACCACTACCACCAATCGCTCCACTATCTGCATCTACGACCCTAAAATCAAGCCCCAATCTTTTAAAAATTCTTTGATAGGTTTCATTCATAAGATCAAATTCTCTATCTAAATCTTCTTGCGTGCTGTGAAAACTATATGCATCTTTCATTATAAATTCTCTACCGCGCATCAACCCAAACCTGGGGCGCATTTCATCTCTAAATTTTAAATGGATTTGATAGAGATTTAAAGGCAAGTCCTTATAGCTTCGAACAAATTGCTTTACCAAGTCTGTCACGCTCTCTTCATAAGTAGGACCTAATACAAACTCATTCTCCTTACGATCTTTAAACCTCAACAACTCTTTTCCATATTTACTATAACGGCCTGTTTGCTTCCAAAGGTCTGATGGCGTAATAAAGCCCATCATTACCTCAATTGCCCCTGAAGAATCCATTTCTTCTTTAATAACTTTAGAAATCTTATCTAACACCCTTTTTCCGAGAGGTAAAAAACTATAAATACCACTTCCAACTTGATAAATATATCCCCCTCTAATGAGATATTGATGACTTTTTAAAACCGCATCTCTTGGAACTTCTTTTGTTGTTGGGATAAAAAATTGAGAAAAACGCATATCTAATCCTTGTTACTTGAAGTATCATATTCACATTTATAAGTATTAATTAATAAAGTATCTTTGTGGATTCCAAAAAAGTTTTTAATGGATTCAATAATGATATCAGATTCTTGCTTATTTGCCTGATTTCTTAAATTTTGAGTAGGTTGGTGCAAAAATACATTAAAGGCTTGGTGAAGTATTTTTTCAACATTAAATTGATATTGTGCTGGAATATAACCTTTTTTAATGGCTCTTTGCAATTCCCTTAAAGAAGCCTCCTTTGCAAGCTCTCTAATTTTTTTAATCAAAGGCTCAATTTCTAAAGTTTGTAGCCATTGAGAAAACTCCATCGTAGCAATTCCTATAATCTCATAGGCTCTATGTGCATGTTCTCTTCTTGAATTTAGATTTTCTTCTGCAATTTGTTTTAAGTCATCTACAACAAAAATTTGTATCCTCTTATTTGTAATATCTTCAATGTCTCTTGGAACTGCCAAATCAAACCAAAAACGATCAAAAGCTACATCCTCAACCATAGAATCCAAAATAATAGGACTACTAGATGCTGTTGCGCTAAAAACAAAATGATATTCTTGAAGCGCTCCTTGTAAATCATCAAAATTACAAGATTTAATCTGTGCTCTTTCTTTAGTCGGATATTGTTCTATAAAATCTTGAATTTTTTGTTGGTTGCGGTTACAAATTAAAATTTCATAACCATCGCTTAATAAATGCTTTGCACTTAAAATGCTCATTTCTCCCATACCTATTACTAGTGCTTTTTTAGCAAGGTTAAATTGCTTTTGAAGTTTTTTTGCTTGATGCACTGCAACAGATGCAACAGAGGTAACATTGTCAGATATTTGGGTTTGATTTCTCACTCTAGCAGCACATTTAAAAGCAAAGTGTATCAAGCGTGTAAAGTTCTTGGAACATAGATTAGAATCAAGACAGAACCTATAGGCATTTTTAAGCTGACCTACTATTTGTGTTTCTCCAACTACAACACTATCCAAACTACTAGCCACACAAAAAATATGATGCACCGCACCTATGCCCTCATATGTCTCCAAACTCTCTTCTAATACAGCAAGATCTATTTGTTTGAGCCCTACCAACTTTTCTAAGATTCTTTGCTTTACCTTTGCACCATCACTTGTATAGCAATAAAATTCCAAACGATTGCAGGTAGATAATAAAATAATCTCTGGCACCGTTTCATCTTTTATTGTGTTTAAAAATGAGAGAATTTCTTTTTCATCCAAAAAAGCTAGTTTTTCCCTTAAGTGAAGAGGAGTTTTTTTATGAGAAAAACTCATCACATAATATTGCATCTCTTTTTCCATTTAAAACTCCCTATAAATCATATCTTTAACAATCTGCTCAAGCTTTATATTTTCTTCCCCTTGAATACTTTCTAAAGCTTTATATGCATAATCTCTTGCACACTCCTGTGTCTTTTTAAAAATATCAAATTCTTCCATCTTTAATAAAATCCATTCCTTGGCCTCTGGAGTAGAAATTTTAAAATACTCTACCAACTGCTTTTTATCTTCTATTTTTAAATTCTCATATAAAAATAAATAAGGAAGCGTTGTTTTACCCTCTACATAATCACTCATCGCAGGCTTTCCTAAGACTTCGTCCTTTCCAAAAACATCTAAAAGATCATCTATAATTTGAAAAGCAATACCAAGATTTAAACCATAATCATAATACCTTTTTGCATCCAAACCCATTAAGATAGCAGCGCTCTGAGCACTAGAAGCAATAAGTGAAGCTGTTTTATCTTCTATCATTGCAAAATATTGATGTTTATCTTCTTGAAATTTTTCTCCCATACTCACATCACTGATTTCGCCTCTTGAAAGCCTTACAACGCAATTAGCAATACTTTGAGATATTTTTTTGTCAAAATTTGTAAGTTCATAAAATGCCTTGGAGTAAAAAACATCACCAAGCATAATGGCATTTTTATCTCCAAATAGAGTATTGATAGATGGCTTCCCTCTACGCATCTTTGATTCATCAATCACATCATCGTGCAATAAAGATGCAATTTGTATCATTTCAATGATGGCACATAATGTAATAATATCTTGATGCTTTGGACAAATAGCAAGCATTAATTTAGATCGCAACATTTTGCCCATTTGCATCTTCTTAAAAAAAATATTTACAACTTCGCTATCAACTTCATCAATAAAATCTTTTATTTTTTCTTGTATTTTTAGTAACACTCTGCTTCCTTATTGCTCCATTAAAAAACTTGCATCTCCTTGGATCCCTATCCAAAAATGTGCTTTTTTATCTTCAAAATATTTAAAAACCAAAACCAACTTAGAATCTTTCAAAGATCCAAAATCCTCTAACTTTAACACAAATTGATTACGCTGATAATCTGGATATAAAATAAATTGATGATTGAAACCATCATATTTTAACAGCACAACAATGCCCTCTTTTTTAAAAAGTGTCCAGCGCATAGCCAACTCTTTTGTGCTATCCAAAATTGATACTTTAGCAAGCATTAGCTCATCTTTTTGCAAAGAAAATTCCTGTTCAAAACTCCATTCAATAGGCTTTGAAAAAGCAAGAACACAAAGCAAAATAATGACAAAAATTTTATTCATTTTGGCTTAAAATTTCTGCCATCGAAGCAATCGCAAAATTATTTTTATAATTTTTTATTTTTTTCTGCAAAAGCTCATCAACCTTTATCGCTTTTATTTTCTTTTCTAATTCAGATTCTAACCCATTTTCTCCCATTAGTATCTCAAAAAATGCCAATAATTCTAATAACCGATCAAGCTCTTTTTGCACAATTTTTCTATCCGCATGAAAAATAATTTCTTTCCACTTATCTAATGGATCTCCCTGCAAAATCTCTAAATCTTTCCACATTACCCTAGCCTTTCTTATTTCTAATAAAATCTTTATAGTCTCTTGATTGATGTCTATTTTTAAGTTTATAGTTTTACACCAAAAATCTTGCTTAACTACACCATAAAGGTTTTTTTAATTTCCCAAAAATTAAAAGAAAAAAAGAATTTTACACTTCTTGTTGCAAATAAAGGAATAATCTTGCAATACAATCAATTGGGTACAAGAACTAAATCAAGAGTTGCATCATACTCCATAAAAAATACTCACTATTTTAAATATCTTAGTGTTACTTGAAGTTAATCATTACAAATAAATGAGATTACTCATTCATACCTTTTGTTTTTTAACACAAAAATTCTTTAATTTAAAAACCCTAAATATCATAGCTTCTAGTTTTGCATAACATACAAGATTAGCACAGTTAAAAAACTTAGAGTTAATTGACCAACAGGTAAAATGATTCTATGCATAATTAAGAGTGCAAGAACGAGGTAATTAAAATATCCTAACTTTTTATCTAAAATAAATTCAACTAAATCTCTCATCTAGTTATCGTGCTATACAAAACCACTAAAATAGGGTTTTAATCATTAGACAAAATTATTTACTCCAAAAATGATTTTATTTTTTGTGTGTAGATAGAATCAAAAATCTTAGAAATAACTTCTTTGTATCTATTATAAAATCAAAACACTCTTAAGGACTAAGGACTAGATATTTTACACTTTACCTTATTTTTAAACCCACTTCCTTATAGCCAAGGAAGTGGATAAAAATTAAGACTGTGACGCCTTTAGCATCCATAGAGATTTCTGCAAACTCGCTACTTGATCATCTGCATACATCGCTGTTGTTTTGTCCCCACCCTCTTCGGATAATTTTGAAAGTTGCACAAAGTTTTCTAAAAGATATTCATAATCTTTAACAATTGCCGAGAAAATTTCCTTTGAGTAAAAACTTGCCCCACTTTCTTCTTTAACCTTTGAATGTTGTAGCGCCTCTTGCAAAGTTACTATAGGCTTTTGACCTAGCTGAACAAGACGCTCTGCTAAATCATCAAACATGGATGCAAACTTTTCATAAATTTCTTCGGTTGCACTATGAACCTGAAAAAAATCACTCCCTTTTGCATTCCAATGGAAATTATGAGTTTTTACAAACAAAACTAAACTATCTGCCTGAAGTTGTCTTAGTAATTCAATTACCTTTTGCATCTTCTTCTCCTTTTATTTTGATTTTATACAAACGAGTTTATATCAAAAATGTAAACACTTCTTTAAAAAGACTGCTTACTGTCTAATTGTGATTTTAAATACTTTTTTGGTTTCTTCTAGTAACTCAATTTTTCCATTGTGTGCTTCTATAATTTGTAAGCTTAGAGCCAATCCCAAACCATTTCCTTTTAATTTTGTTGTCTCAAATGGTTCAAATAAAATATTTTTATTTTGTATTTCCTTTCCATTATCTTGAATAAAAAACTCTAGTATTTCATTATTGCATTGCGTCCAAATCTTAATTTCTCCAACTTCACAATCCCCCTCTTCAATTGCATCAATCGCATTGTAAATAAAATTTTGCAAAACAATTCCCATTAAGTCAAAATCAAAGTTAAAGTCCTTAGATTCCAAGTTAAAATCTATATTTATATCCTTTGTGTAGGTATATTGTGCAATAATTTCTTGCAATTCCTCTTGAAGAAGCAATAAAGAATTTTGATTTCTATTTAAATTCAATCCCCTTGAAAAAAGCAATGTGGCCTTTATCTGTCTCTCCACTCTCCAAAGAGATTTTTGGATCTCAAATACGATAGGTTTAAATTTAGCTTCTACTTTTTTTAACAAAGTAGAAGCTAATAAGGAAATAGAGCCTATAGGGTTTCTAATCTCGTGTGCAAGATGTGCAGAAATTTGCCCCATTGCAGCAAGTCTCTCCTGTCTTTTTTGAGTTGTAATATCTGTTGCAGTAACAATCTGCTTGTCCTTTAAAATATTGCCTTGAACCAAAAAGGTCTTTTTTTTATACTCTACTTCTTGGGGAAAGCTTTGGATTTTTTTTAGAATCAAATTCAATTCTACAGCTTGGGTATTACGATAAAACACACTCCCATCATCATTAAAAACCCATATGGCTTGAGGCATAATCTCAATGACCCATTCATATAAGGCTTTATAGTCTTTAAACTCCTTTTCTACACGATAACTTTGTGAAATAATTTCATTTAATAAACCCAATAACTCTTGTTTATCTTTAGCATTAAAACTTTTTAATAATTCGGAGTTAATTACACTCTCTTCTTCTTTATCTCTATTATCAACCATATTTATTTTAAACTCTTTGCCTGCTGTTCTTTTAAAAATTTAAATAAAAGCTCACTATAGCCAAATCCTCCACTCAATTGTTCAGAAAGAGAATCCTTATACATACTTTGGTAGATTTCACTTCCAGCCTCCTTGGGATAAAGAGGATTATCAAGCTTTAAGGATGTATCTAGCAAGGTTTTTAAGATTAATGCTTCAAAAGCATCGGTTTGTTCTCTCAATCTTGCATCATTTTTAACATCTGCCTTTGTAATCTTTGGTGCTTTAGCTTGAGAAGCATAAAGACTTTGAGAAAGATCTATTTTCATTATAAAACCTCAATTTCTGCACTGATTGCACCACTTTGCTTCATTGCATTTAAAATAGAAATCATTGTTTTTGGCTTAATACCCATTTTTTGCAAAGCCCTTACTACACTTGAAATTGTGGTAGGTTTTCCATTTGAGCTAATAAGATTAAAATCTGGATTTAAAAGTGCATCATTGTCTATCTTTTGAGAATCTTTTTCTTCTAAAAATTCTTTTGTGACCTTGATTGTCAAATCCCCACTACTAACCACCACAGGATGGACGATAATATCCACTCCTGCCACAATGGTTCCAGATTTTTCATCAATAATAATACGCTCACGATTACTATAATCAATATTTACCTCTTGAACGAGTGCCAAAAACTCTATTGTTGATAAGTTTTGAGGCACAACTATTTTAACAGTTCTTGGGTCAATTGCCTTTGCTATTCCATCTCCAAAAGTTTTATTTAAAATATTTTGAACCTTAATAGCATTTTGAAAATTGGTTTGCTTCAGGCTTAAAGTCAAACCATTTTTATTATAGAGATCATAATTTACTTCTTTTTCTACTGTGGCACCATTACTGATAATTCCACTTAAACTATTTTGAGAACTACCTAAAACCACATTACCCTGTGCCACCGCATAGATATTACCATCTACCGCACTCAAAGGTGTCATAATCAATGTGCCACCCTCTATTGATTTTGCATCTCCAATTGAAGCAATCTGTATATCTAACTTATCGCCTTGTCTTGCAAAAGCTGGTAAGTTTGCAGTAATCATAACTGCTGCTACATTTTTAGACTTAATATCTTCTGGAGATACCTTTACATTCATACTTTCTAACATATTTGCAATAGATTGCATTGTAAATTTTGAGCTAGTCTTATCTCCAGTGCCATTCAATCCAATCACAAGACCATAACCAATAAGTTGGTTATCCCTCACACCAACTACATTGGCAATTTCCCCAATTTTTTCAGCAAAACCAAAGCAACAAAACAAACATAATAAAAAAAACTTTTTCATTTTATAAGCTCCATCCTTGAAGACTAAATGCTACTTATTCTGTAAAGCAAGCAATATTTATTCCAATATTTTTAGCCTAATCTCAATTTACCCAAAACTTTTTTATCTAACACCATAAGTCATCATTATTTTGTTTATGCTATAATCCCAGCCACAAAAATCTTAAAATGATTTTTTATTTCGGAGTATGGCGCAGCCTGATTAGCGCGCACCCTTGGGGTGGGTGAGGTCGTGGGTTTGAATCCCGCTACTCCGACCATGTTCTTGTTTTTTTTATCTTTCATTTATACCAAATCTAGTCACCTTGCAAAATAAATTTACTACAAGTAAAAACCACAAAAACTTTATCAACACTTTGCAAAAACTTTTAGAATATGTCAATATCAAATGAAATTACAAGCTAAATTTTAGAAATAAACAAAACATTAGTCTAAAGCATATCTCTGTAAAATAAGGTTAAGTAAATCTTATAACTAAAAAAGAAGAAACTCAAGATAAATACAACACTCAAGATTTATAAAAACATCCCAATAGAAACTCTTTGACTCATACCCTCAAACAAAGAATAACTCTTTTATACTTTTTCATTTATAGAATTTTTACGATAGAATCTAGTTTTAACTTTAATTTAGATCAATACAAAACCGTAGGATAATTTTATGGCTATAGATGAGAGAAAGCAAAAAGCAATAGAGCTTGCTTTAAAACAAATTGATAAAACTTTTGGCAAGGGAGCGCTAGTTAGACTTGGTGACAAACAAGTAGAGAAAGTTGAAGCAATCTCTACTGGATCCCTGGGTCTTGATATGGCACTTGGTATTAATGGAGTTCCTAGAGGAAGAATTATTGAAATATATGGTCCAGAATCAAGTGGAAAAACTACCCTAAGTCTTCAAATCATAGCAGAATGTCAAAAAAATGGCGGAATCTGTGCTTTTATTGATGCTGAACATGCTCTTGATGTTTATTATGCAAAAAGACTTGGGGTTGATACTGAAAACTTACTAGTTTCTCAACCTGATAATGGAGAACAAGCTCTTGAAATTCTTGAAACATTAACACGCAGTGGAGCTGTTGATTTGGTTGTTATAGATTCTGTAGCAGCACTCACACCAAAAGCTGAAATAGATGGTGATATGGGAGATCAACATGTAGGACTTCAAGCAAGATTGATGAGTCATGCTCTAAGAAAAATTACGGGGGTCTTGCACAAAATGCAAACCACTTTGATTTTTATCAACCAAATTCGGATGAAGATTGGAATGATGGGATATGGAAGTCCAGAGACTACGACAGGAGGTAATGCACTTAAATTTTATGCAAGTGTAAGAATTGATATCAGACGCATTGCAACATTAAAGCAAGCTGAACAACAAATCGGAAATCGCGTCAAAGCAAAGGTAGTAAAAAATAAAGTAGCCCCACCTTTTAGAGAAGCAGAGTTTGATATTATGTTTGGCGAGGGCATTAGCAAAGAGGGTGAAATTATTGATTATGGAATCAAGCTTGATATTATTGATAAAAGTGGTGCTTGGCTAAGCTATGGTGATAAAAAACTAGGACAGGGGAGAGAAAATGCAAAGCTTTTCTTGAAAGACAATCCACCTTTAGCAAATGAAATCACACAAAAAATTAAAGAGCAAATTGGTGCAACTGATGAGATTCTTCCATTACCAGAAGCTCCAAATGAAGATTTATAACTAAGTTTTGAAGGATATATAAATGGTTTATATTGAGAATATTTCGGCAAAAGAAGTGATGGATAGCAGAGGGAATCCTACTGTTATGGCAAGTGTTTTATTATCAGATGGGACAATGCAAAGTGCAATTGTTCCAAGCGGTGCTAGTACAGGAAAAAGAGAGGCTTTAGAACTAAGAGATGGTGATAGCAAAAGATTTTTAGGGAAAGGTGTCTTGAAGGCTTGTGAAAATATTGAGACAACTATTGCAAATAACCTTATTGGTTTAGATCCTTATGATCAAAGTGCAATTGATGCTCTTTTACAAGAGCTAGATGGGACACAAAATTATAGCAATCTTGGTGCAAATGCAACCCTTGGAGTTAGTATGGCAATTGCAAGGGCAAGTGCTTCTAGTCTGGGGATTCCTTTGTATCGCTATTTAGGTGGTGCAAATGCACTAACTTTGCCTGTTCCGATGTTAAATATCATTAATGGTGGATCTCACGCTGATAACACAGTAGATTTTCAAGAGTATATGATTATGCCAATAGGTTTTGATAGCTTTAGCCAATCTCTTAGGGCAAGTGCTGAAATCTATCAACATCTAAAAATTATCCTTAAAGATCTTAAGCACATTACAAGTATTGGTGATGAAGGTGGTTTTGCACCCAATTTGAAAAATAATGAAGAGCCTATAGAAATTATTTTAAGAGCTATAGAAAAAGCTGGATACAGACCTTCTGAGGATATTGGAATTGCTCTTGATGTAGCAAGCAGTGAATTTGTAGAAAATGGTATTTATCACCTCAAGGGTGAAAATAAAAAATTAACCTCAGAAGAACTTATAGAATATTATGAAAGACTTATAAATAAATATCCTATCCTTTCAATTGAAGATGGATTAAGTGAAGATGATTGGCAAGGTTGGGAATTACTTACAAAGCGCTTAGGAAACAAGATTCAACTTGTAGGAGATGATCTTTTTGTGACAAACAAAGCGATTTTACAGGAAGGAATTGATAAGCATATTGCCAATGCAATTTTAATTAAACCAAATCAAATTGGGACAGTTAGTCAGACAATGCAAACAGTAAGATTGGCTCAAAGAAGTAATTATAAGTGCATTATGAGTCATCGCAGTGGTGAAAGTGAGGATGCTTTCATTGCTGATTTTGCAGTTGCTCTTAATACTGGTGAAATTAAAACTGGTTCTACTGCAAGAAGTGAGAGAATTGCAAAATATAACCGCTTGCTTGAAATTGAAAAAGAAATTGCTAAACCTGATTTTATAGGAAAGGCTCTATTTAGATAGTGAAAGATTTATTTTTTAATTTTTTACATCTTTTACACAAAAAAAGGGTTTTTATCATCTTATTTGTATTTTTTTTTGGTTTAAGCACTTATGCGATGATATTAGCATTTGGAAAGCAGTCTTTTAGTGTATTATCCCATAATAAGGATGTCGAAAAAAAACTTAAGGATGACATCCTAAAATTGCAACTTGAAAATTCAAAAATTCAAAAAAAGCTTTTTGAAATCAAAGGATTAGAGCCATGAAAAAAATATTCTTTTTTCTTTTTTGTTGTCTATTGCTTGGAGCTAGAGAAAACCCTTTTGAATCTCTTTCATCTCCAAACACAGACACCCAACTTAACAACAAACGAGATGATAAAATCTTTGAAAATTTTGATTTTAAGCTTCCATCCACAGCCAGAATATTAAAAGAAATAAAAATTGTCTATCAAAATATTGATGGAAGTCTTGAGGAAAAAACTTTAAATATTGATAAAAATATCGACTGGCACTACCCTATCTCCCTAAGTCAAAAGGATGCAATTATTAGCAAAGATTCTGATTATATCAGTGCCAATCAAATTATCTTCTTTACCAAAGAGAACAATCTTTTTATCACTACAAATCGCAAATTGCAAAGAAACTTTATCTTACCTGAACCCTTTAGAATTGTGATTGATTTTGAAAAAAAAGATGGGGACAATGATGATTCTATCTCAATCAATCAAAAATATTTTTCTTCTATTAATCTGATTAAATACAAAGACTTCTACAGAGCTATTATTACTCTTGATGGTCATTATCAATACAAAATATCAACATCTGATGATGGATACCAAATTACCCTGCAATAATAATATTGTTTTAATAGGTTTTATGGGTAGTGGAAAAAGTTCTATTGGATTAGCACTAGCAAAATCCATAGATTACACCTTTATAGATTCTGATACTTTCATCACTCAACAAAAAAAAATGACTATTCCTCAGATATTTCAATACTATGGTGAAGAATATTTTAGAAAATTAGAATCTAATTTTATTCTTCAACATCAAAATATCAAACAAACTGTTATTGCTACAGGTGGAGGGATGCCCATATTTAATGATGTAAAAAAGTTAGGTTATGTTTTTTTTCTAAAGGCTACATTTAAAACTATCTACAATAGAATCCATTCTTCACAAGATAGGCCACTCTTTAAGGATAAAAAGGCACTTTACCAGCTTTTTATAAAACGCCAAGATATCTATAGGACAAAAAGCAATTTTATCATTGATACAGAAAAAGGTATTCAAAATAGTATAAATCAGATTAGGGAGAAAATAAAAAACCTCTCCCCAGATACTTAGGGCACATAGAAACAAAAGGTGCTCTGCTGTGTTCCCACCCTGAAGCTTTGTCTTTAATTTCCATTGCATAAGTCTAGGAAAAGGCAAGGAAGATTATAACACAATTTTATTTCACTAAAAATAAAACTCTTTAAAAAAGCAGACTTATATTAAAAAAATATTTAATATATAAAAAGTTCTAAAGTCTATTTTTTAAAAAACACATATTGTGTTTACTTTTTAAAATTAAAATAACCCCATTTAAGAAGCGGGGTTTTAAGTGATTAGGCTTGAAAACATAGAAAAATTTTATTCCAATGGCTTTTGTGCGATAAAAAAGCTGGATCTTGAAATTGAAAGAGGGGATGTTTTTGGTATTGTTGGCTACTCTGGTGCTGGTAAATCTACACTTATTCGCCTTATCAATCGCTTAGAACTACCCACGAAAGGAAAAGTTTTTATCCAAGGGCAAAATATCTTAGATTTAAATGAATCACAGTTGCGAAAGCAAAGACAAAAAATTGGAATGATTTTTCAACATTTCAATCTACTCTCATCAAAAAATGTATTTGAAAATGTTGCTCTTGCATTGCATGTTGCTAAATGGAAAAAGGATTTGATAGAAAAAAGAGTATTGGAACTACTCAATCTAGTAGGTCTCAATGATAAAAGATCTTTCTATCCAAGTCAGCTTAGTGGAGGGCAAAAACAGCGTGTAGCAATTGCAAGAGCACTGGCCAACTATCCCGACATATTATTATGTGATGAGGCTACAAGTGCCCTAGACATCAAAACCACTAAAGACATTCTTAGGCTGTTGCAAGAAATTCAACAAAAGCTTCAAATTACTGTTGTTTTAATTACTCATCAAATGGAGATAGTTCGATCTATCTGCAATAAAGTTTGCGTAATAGATAAGGGTGAAATAGTTGAAAAGGGTTTTGTAAAAGATGTATTTTTTCATCCCAAACATCCAGTTACAAAAGAACTCATTCAATCATTATTTCATCAAGAGCAAGATTCAGTAGAAAATAATACCTTGGATAAAAATGTCTATGAGTTTGTTTTTTTAGATAAAAATCAAGATAAACCTATTATTTCTCAAGCAATTAAAAAATTTGATATTGATGTCAATGTACTCTATGCTGGTTATACTCATTTTTCAGCTGATACTTTTGGCCATATGATTTTAAAACTTAGCGGATCACAGGTCTTAGAATCTCTTGATTGGTTTAAAAAACAAAATATCGAAATTATTTTAAGGAATGAAAGTGTTTAATTTATTATTAGAAGGCACTTTAGAAACTATTTTTATGGTGTTTGGTTCTTCTTTATTAGCAGTGATATTTGGACTACCTCTTGGAATTTTTCTTTTTATCACACAAAAAGAATCTATTCTTCCTATGCCAAATCTTAATAGAGCTATAGGAAGCATTGTCAATATTATACGATCATTTCCATTTATCATTTTAATTGTCCTTCTTTTACCCATATCAAGATTTTTAATTGGGACAAGTATTGGGGTGGGTGCTGCAATTGTTTCATTATCCATTGCTGCAATTCCATTTGTAGCAAGATTGTTTGAAGGTGCTCTATCAGAAGTAGATAGAGGAATTATTGAAGCAAACCTTAGTCTTGGTGCTACTAAATTAACACTAATTAGAGTTATCGTAGATGAAACCCTACCCTCCTTAATCAATGCTCTAACAATTGCAGTTATTTCTATTGTGGGTTATTCTGCTATGGCCGGGGTATTAGGTGCTGGAGGGTTGGGAGATTTGGCAATCCGTATTGGTTTTCAATCCAATAAACCAGACATATTGTTCTCTACAGTTTTTATTATGATTGTTTTAGTGCAATGTATTCAATTTCTTGGTGATTGGGTTGTTTATAAAATTAAAAATAAGAGAGGAATAAAATGAAAAAGATTTTAGTTTTACTTTCAATAATAGTTTTCTTTTTTGGTTGTAAGAATCAGCAAGAATCTGCAACAGAAATTAAAGTTGGGGCAACCCCTGTTCCTCATGCCCAAATTCTTGAATTTATTAAACCCTTACTAGAAAAAGAGGGTTTTAGTTTAAAAATTATTCCCTATACAGATTATGTAACACCAAACTTAGCACTACAAGATAATTTAATTGATGCAAACTTTTTTCAACATCTCCCCTATCTTGAAAAAAGCAACCAAGATAGAAATCTCACACTAGTAAGTGCTGGCTTGGTTCATATAGAACCCCTTTCTATCTATTCAAAAAAAATTCAACAGCTGAAAAGCTTAAAAGAGGGAGATATTATTGCTATACCCAATGATCCTAGCAATCTTGCTAGAGCACTAATTTTGTTAGATAATCAAAAAATTATCAAACTACGAGATTCTAAAAATCTTAGCAGCACTGAGCAGGATATCATACAAAATCCTAAAAAATTGGTCATTAAACCAATGGAGGCAGGTCTCTTGCCAAAAATACTGGATGATGTGGCTTTGGCTGTTATTAATGGAAATTATGCTTTACAAGCAAAACTAAAAAATCCTATCTCGCAGGAAGGAAAAGAATCACCCTATGCAAATATAATAGCTGTAAAAAAAGGTAAGGAGGATTCTGCAAAAATTAAGGCTTTGATGCGTGCAATTCAAAGCGATTCTACTAGGGATTTTATACTCCAAAATTATAATGGAGAAATAATACCCGCATTTTAAAAGATTTTGGCCTTCATTCGGCCACTAATCTGCTTAGCAACGCTCTCAAACTTGTTGATAAAGAACTTGTTTTGAGAGCCTAGATAGTCCAAAACTTTTTGCAATTCTTCACTATTTAGTTCATTCACAGCATTGATGCAAGCCATGTCAAATTCGCTATCACTTGCCATCAAAATACTCTCTTCTAATATCTTAATATGCTTAAGAATAAGTTTTTTACTCTGTTCTTCCTTGTGTTTTTGTCTTTTTATCTCTTCTTTTAGTTCCAAAAGATTTTTAACTGGCATATGCTTTAATGAATGCTTGGTATAAGAATGAGTAAGCTCTAAAACCTCTCTAACCAATTTCATTTTCTCTTCACTATCATCATAAAAAACTTTATAACTCTCCTCAAGCATTTGAGGTTCATAGTTTTTAAGTAGCAACAGTTTATTTTCGGCCACCTCTTTCATCCTTTGAACTTCTTGCTCATCAAATGACTTTTGATAAACCTTAAATAATAAAGGAATATTATTTCGTATTTGTTGATAATACTGCATTAAGGTCATTCTCTCTTCTTGTGGCAATACTTTAAGATTCTTTTCAATTTTTTCTAACCAAACTTCCTGATACTCACAGTATTTAATTTTTAAAATCCTCTCAATTGTCAAAAAAGGAATCTTTTTAACCCGACTAAAAATCAAAAATTTTAATTCTTCATAAGGGAATTTTTCAATATATTTATCTAATAAAATATAAAGTTTTTTTACATCTGTTTGTATTTCTTCTACTTCCCTACCAATAGTTTGAGATAATGTTATAAACTCTGCATTCTCTCTTACACCCATTGCCTCAAAAAAATTATTATCAAAGATATCATTTTGATAAAGACATATCTCTTGAGAACAAATTTTTTTATAAAGCTCTAAAATCTCTTGTTTTTCTTTATTGTCTGTGTCATATCCTCTGGACTGAAGAAAAATTTTCATAGACTTTAAAGAAGGATTATGCATCTTGGTAGGCCTTATAGATTTTTAAAAGATCCAAATGCTCCATCTCATCATGAACCCTTAAAATATCTGCTCCATTCTCTAATGCTAAAAGGTGCAGTGCCAATGTACCACTTAGTGCATTTTTTGCTTCTTTTTTGATAATTTCTTGAATAGTTCGTTTGCGACTTGCGCCCACTAAGATAGGATATCCATACTTTTTAAAATGTCCTAGGTGTTTAATTAAAGTTAGATTTTGTTGGGTATTTTTTGCAAAACCAAACCCTATATCCAAAACAATATCCCCTATCTTATACTCCAAAAGCTTAGAGATTTTTTGCTTAAAAAACAAATCTATTTCCTCAAAAAGATTCTGATAAGAAGTAAGTTGCTGCATTTCCTTTGGAGTTCCTCTTGTATGCATTAAAAATACTTTTGCTTGATACTCTTTTGCCAAATACATCATTTTTTCATCTGCAAAACCACTTACATCATTAATCCAACAAAAACCATTTTTTAAAGCTTCCCTGGCTACCTCAACATTATAGGTATCAATACTAAATTCTTTTTGTTTAAACAGCTGATTTGAAGCAATAAAATGAAAAATTTCCTTCAAGCGATTTTTCTCCTCCATAGGATCTATTAAATCACTGCCTGGCCTTGAACTTGCTCCACCAATATCAATAATATCAACCTCTGTTTGCAATAAAGCAGTAATTCTATCTATCGCTCCTTGCACACTCTGCCTAGAGTCTTGGTAAAAACTATCTGGTGTTACATTTACAACTGCCATAATTTTTGGTTGAAATTTTCTTGGTTTCAAAAAGGCTTGCAATTGAAACGCGAATTCCTTTAATCCAAAGGGTTGAATTTTGCACTTCTTAATAATACGATTTATTTGAGATACACTACCAAACAAGATACCATCATAATATTTATCTTTTGCCAAAATACAATCTCTTGGAGTTGCAAAATCACCCCCAACACTTATAGCCTCTTGTTTTAATATCATCGTAGCTGATAAAGACAAGCCAAAGACCTTAAAAGCAAGAATCTCTGACTTATCACTCATAATCTTCCTGCCAAAACTATCACTTTGGATTTCTTCAATTGCCTGATGGCAAAAATCTCTATTGATTTGTTGTATATACATTGTTTCTCTTTTTTTGCAAAATCATTAGTAATAATGGTAGAAAAATATAATTACCTCTTTGATAATTACTATTAGCAAGAAGAGCTGCATCAAAATTCTCTAATTCTTGTTGGTTAAACATAATCCCTGCCTTATGGGCACTAAAAAGCAAAGATTGTATTTTTTGTTTTAATTTTTCTTGTGTTTCATCAAAATCTTTTTTCAAAAAATTATGAATATCCTCTAACTTTAGCTGTTCTAAATTAAGCTCAAAAGGCTCTAATCTAACTTTTTCTCTTCTATCTTCAATCTGTAATCGTGATCTAATGGTATTTAAGAGAGAGTTCTTGTTTTTAGCAAATAATATAAATTCTATATTTTTAGGTGGTTCTTCTAGAATCTTTAATAGTGCATTTTGGGCGAAAGTGTTATAAGAATTTGCAATAATACAAAGATATTTTTTTTTATCAGATGCAATATAAGCCTCTGTGATTACTTGATGGGCATCTTCAATTTTAAATTCTTCAGATCTAAAAATCCTTACAAAATTCCTATCTAAAGGAGCAAGGAATGTCTCTAAGGTATTATCAAAATGATGAGTTAAAATAATTTTATTTCCTACCATTTTTTATTCTAAAACAATATCACCCAACATTACACCAAATAATGCTTCTTCAAAAACCTTATAAAGTTGAATAAGCTTGTAATCTACCATTTTATCTGAAGAATTGAGATGTAAAGCATTTTGTATCGATTCATCAAAAATCCATAAAAAACCATTATTTCTACTTAATGCAAGCTTTGCAGCCGCACTACTTGTCTTGCCAATATACCAAAAGGCATAATCCCTATAACTTAAACTCAACATATCATACACCAAAGCATTATTATGCTCATACACATTAGGAATAATATCCTTAAGCAAAAAAACTGGAACTAGAGGCCTATTTGCCTTTAATCTATTGATTCTACTAGAAATATAGCTTCCAAACCATTCAAACCTCTCATCCGTGCATAATAGCAATGTTCCACCATTTAGAATATATGTAATAGTTCTAGATACAAGACTTACCCATTGAAATCTCTCTATCTCAAGCCAATCACTATTTAGAGCAATTTTATTATTCTCCTCTCTAATAGTTTTTAGCATCCATTCTGAAATTCCAACACTCATTTATCAAGCTCATAAGCACTATGTAGAGATCTAACTGCAAGCTCTGCATATTTGATATCAATAAGCACTGAAATTTTAATCTCACTTGTGCTTATCATCATAATATTAATATTTTCACTTGCAAGTGTTTTAAAGGCCACGCTTGCAACGCCAGAGTGAGACTTCATCCCTACTCCCACTATAGATACCTTAGCAATAGAACAATCAAACTCAATAATTCCAACATCTTTCTCAAAGCGTTTTAAGGCTCTCTTTGCTTCTTCAACCTCAGTTTCTGGAATTGTAAAATCTAAATCTGTTTTTCCATCCCTGCCAATAGTTTGCACAATCATATCAATATTAATATTTGCATTTGCAAGCTCTCCAAAAATATCAGCTGCAATTCCAGGTCTATCAATCACATCTACCATACTCACTCTTGCTTGATTCTTATCTAATGCTATTCCACTTACAACTGCTTGTTCCATAATATTCTCCTCATGTAAAATCATTGTCCCCTCTTCAGTATTAAACGAACTTCTAGTTACTAAGGGGATATTCCATTTCTTTGCAAACTCAATAGAGCGATTTAATAAGACTTTTGCACCCATTGAAGCAAGCTCCAACATCTCATCATAACTTATCTTTTGTATCTTTTTAGCATTCTTCTCAATCCTAGGATCTGTTGTATAAACCCCATTTACATCAGTATATATTTCACACAAGTCTGCTTGAAGTGCTCCTGCTAAAGCAACAGCAGATAAATCGCTTCCTCCACGACCTAATGTTGTAACCTCACCCTCTGTGCTAACCCCCTGAAATCCTGCGACAATGACAATATAATTTTGCTCTAACAATGATTTAATATAACCTGTATTTATCTCCTTAATGCGAGCCTTAGTATGCACAGAATCTGTAGTAATTCCTGCCATTCTCCCACTCAAAGAGATTGCTTTAAATCCCATTGCATCCAGAGCAATTGCAAGTAATGCACTCGTAACCCTTTCACCTGAACTCAAAACCATATCAACTTCTCTAGCATTGGGAAGAGTGCTAAAAAACTTTGTATAGCTCAAGAGCTCATCTGTTTTTCCACTCATCGCAGAAACCACTACCACTAAAGAATGATTATTCTTCTTAGCTTCTGCAACTCTATTTGCTACATTCTGGATTCTTTCACAATCCCCCATACTTGTCCCACCATATTTTTGAACAATCAACATTACAAATAACCCTCTTTTTTAAAGTGTTCTAAAACTTCTTTGTAAACACTTCTTTTAAAATGATTTACAATATCAAAAATCTCCTCATAACTCACAAATTTAAAGGAACTAAATTCGGGGTGCTTAGTTTGCAAATTTATGACACTCCCTCTCCTAAGTCGCACCAAAAAATACTTCTGTATCTGACCATCAAAAGGATACATTTTTTTAGAAATTGTCTTTGGAAAATCATATGTAATCCACTTTGGACACTCTGCTAATATCTCAATCTCATCAGTCCCAATTTCTTCCTTCAATTCTCTAAATAAAGCATCCTTTGGACTTTCACCCTCATCAATTCCACCTTGAGGAAATTGCCAAATACCCTTCATATCACTCCTTTGTGCAATAAAGAATTCACACACTTTTGGATATTTAGAGGAAACAACAACTGCTGCTACATTTGGACGATACCTTTTTTGCTTCATCTCACATAAGTCCTTGAGATATGAATTTATCTTTCAAAAAAGAATATGTGTGTAATTATATTGTAAGTAAGTTAAAACTTCGATAAGTATGAAAACTTTTACCTAGATACTAAAAGCTAGTATCTAGTAAAGAAGAATAAACTCTGATTACTTCTTTAAGTTTGTAGTAATATATTTTGCAATTTCGCTGATATCGCTATCTGAAAGGGCTCCAGCCTGACCCCACATTGTCCCACCAAGACCATATTTATTAAGTGTTTTTGCTTTATACCCCTTAAGAGTTTCCTCAATTTCACTTGCACTCATATTACTAACAATATGACTTTTTCCCAAAGCAGCCTTTTCCATATTTGTTCCATGGCAACTTGCACATTTTGATTTAATTATAGCTGCAGGATCTGCAGAAACAACCATTGCGCTAAAAAAACATAAAGATAAAATCCTCTTCATTATTACTCCTTGATATAATTTTGATATTTAGAGTCTAATATATTACAATTATGTAACAAATTCTACAATAGGTAGTAATAAATTTTATGATTTTATACATTCATATTCCTTTTTGCTTGAATCGCTGTGGATATTGTACTTTTGTCTCTTACGAAAATGCACAGTCTCTACAAGAAAATTTTGTCCAAGCACTCATTAAAGATTTATCTCTATCAAAAGTTTCTACACCAATCACATCTATTTTTTTTGGAGGAGGAACACCAAACCTACTATCTGAAAAATTTTATGAAAAAATCTTTATAGCTATTAATAAGAACTTTTCTCTTGCTCAAAATTGTGAAATTACTCTAGAAGCAAATCCTAATCTTATTACCTCCCACTGGTGCAACACGCTCAAAAACCTCGGAGCAACTAGACTGAGTATAGGGGTGCAAAGCTTTTTTGATGATAAATTGCATTTTTTGCAAAGAGATCACTTCTATAAAGATATAAATCAAGCAATCTCAACTGCCTATGATAGTGGTATTAAAAATCTTAGTATCGATCTTATTTATGATACCCCCCAAGATACCCCTTTGAGAATCTATGAAGAAATTAAAAAAGCATCCATGCTACCAATTAACCACATTTCCGCCTATAGTCTTAGTATTGAAAAAAATTCCAGCTTACAAAAACAAGGTTTTAGACAAACAAGTTTCTCCTTACACCAAGAGATAATCTCTGCTCTAAAAGAGTTTAACTTCTTGCAATATGAAGTCTCAAATTATTCAAGAGGTTATAAAGTTTTACACAATCTTTCTTATTGGAGATATGAAGATTACATAGGATGCGGTTGTGGGAGTGTAGGAAAAATTGACAATACTAGATTTTATACACATACAAACCTAGAAAATTACATCAAAAATCCAGATTTTAGAAAGAAAGAATTATTGAGTGAAGAAGATATCAGAACAGAAAAAATATTTCTAGGACTAAGATGTGAAATAGGAGTGGATGTCTCTCTCTTAAATCCTAAAAAGCTCCAAATATTATTAGAGGAAAAGAAGGTAGTTTGCAAAAATGGCAGGGTTTTTGCACTAGATTATTTTATTGCTGATGAATTAGCATTATGGCTTTTATAAATCATAATTTTATAGAGTAAAAGGAATATACCCAAATCAATCATTACATCTGCTAAATTAAACACAGCAAACTCAAAATAATAATGCCAATAAATATAATCTACAACCCCTCCATAGACAAACCGATCTAATAAATTCGAACATCCTCCTGCAAAAATCAATCCAAAAGCAAGAGTATTTTGCAAAAAAAAGCCTTTCTGTCTCCAAAGTAAAAAAGTTGCAATACAAATTGCTAGCACCTGTAAATATTTTAAGTAGATTCCCAAAAAACTCAAAAAAGAAAAAGCAATACCCTTATTAAAAACAAGCACTAGGGATATAATCTTATTCTCCCACAACACCATTCCATCAATACCACCAGCATAATAAAAAAATAAATATTTCACTACCTGATCAAGTATAAAAACACTTAAAAAGGTGCTTAAAAAGACCTTCACCCTAATGCCTTTTTTAAAAATAGCTCAAAACTACCTATTAGAGAATCTAAGAGTTCTTGATTTTTTCCCTCAAGTAAAACCCTAAGTTTATTTTCTGTCCCAGAGTATCGAATTAAATGCCTTATATTTTTTGACTCAAAATCTCTCAACCATGCATCATAATTAGCAATTGTATGAAGGGGTTTTTTCTCACTAATAGAAACATTAACTAATCTTTGAGGATAAAGTTCAAATGGATTTAATACAACACTGCTTTCCTCCTGCCTCATTTTCAAAAGACTCATTACTTGCAATGCACTTACTAGGCCATCTCCTGTTTTTGCATAATCTCCAAATATAATATGCCCACTTTGTTCACCCCCAAAATTTAATTTTTCCTGCCTCATAAGATCAATCACATATTTATCTCCCACATCACAGCGCATCAACTCAATATCCTTGCTTTTTAAAAACTCTTCTAATGCCAAGTTACTCATTACAGTTGCAACAATTTTATTATTTTTCAATTTTTTAATTTCTTTTTGATGATTTGCTAGGGCTCCTATTAGCTTATCTCCCTGGACTATCTTTCCATTATTATCCACAACAACCAATCTATCTGCATCCCCATCAAAGCCAAAACCTATATCCGCACGATATTTTTTTACAGCCTCACTTAGACATTGTGGAGAAATTGCCCCACAATTATCATTAATATTTGATCCATTAGGGGTATTATTAATCACAATAACATCTGCACCAAGTTCTGAAAAAATTGTAGGTGCGACCTTATATGAGGCACCATTTGCAGTATCTAGAACTACTCTAAAGCCCTTCATTGTCAGATCTTTTGGAAAAGAATTCTTGATTTGAACAATATACCTACCAATCACATCATCAATGCGCTTTGAGCTTCCAATGTCTGAATGGGTCTTAAAACTACTTGATAGTAAATCTTTATTTGCAAAAATTTTTTCAATCTCCTCTTCTGCATTTTCATCTAATTTAAAACCAAAACGATCAAAAAATTTAATACCATTATCCTCAAAGGGATTATGGCTAGCAGAAATCATAATTCCACCATCACAACGCATATCTTCTGTCAAGAATGCAATTGCAGGTGTTGGCATTGGACCTACCTGAATTACATCATAACCTATTGAGGTAAGTGCTGAAACCAAAGCATTTTCTATCATATATCCACTACGCCTTGTATCCTTACCCACCAGAATCTTATTTGTAGTCCCCTGTTTCTTAAAATAAAGTCCTGCACTAATTCCAAGTTTTAAAACCAAAAAAGGTGTAATATCTGTTCCTGCTCTTCCTCTTACCCCATCTGTTCCAAAAATCTTTGTCATCTCTACATTCCCCTATTAGTTAGTTTGATTTCATTCTTTTTTAAAACAAGTCAATATTTTAACTTTAAACTCATTTTAAATAAAATTTTGGCATAATTCTGCCTTAAAATTGATTATAAAAGGATTAAGAATTATGGCAAATCATAAATCTGCTGAAAAAAGAATTCGTCAAACAATCAAAAGAACTGAGAGAAATCGCTACTATAGAACAAGAATTAAGAACATCATCAAGGCAGTGAGAGAGAGTATTGTTGCCAAAGATCCTCAAGAATCTGATATCCAAAAGGCTCAAGAAGCTTTAAAAATTGCCAACAAAGAGTTACATAAGTTTGTAAGCAAGGGTGTTATTAAGAAAAATACCGCTTCTAGAAAAGTTAGTCGCCTTAATGCTGCTGTAAAAGAAATGGTTAAAGGCAGTACTTCTACATCTGCTTAATAATTGATGCTTGTTAAAAAACTTCTCCCAATTATAAAAAGATATGATGAGATATCTGCTCTCTTAGCAGATTCTCAAATTATTTCTGATATCAAGAAACTAACCACTCTAAGTAAAGAACAAAGCGAAATTGAAGATATTACCCAAAAGGCTAGGGAGTATATAAAAACTTTAGATCAGATTCAAGAAAGTAAGGCATTACTAGAAGACAAAGATCTTGGGGAATTGGCTAAGGAAGATCTTAAAGTTTTAGAGGAACAAAAAATAAAGCTTGAAGAAGACATCAAGTTTTTACTTATTCCTAAAGATCCTAATGATAATAAAAATATCTTTCTAGAATTGCGTGCTGGAACTGGGGGAGATGAGGCTGGGATTTTTGTTGGAGATCTCTTTAAGGCTTATTGTCGCTATGCAGATTCTCAAAAGTGGAAAGTTGAGATTATAAGTTCTAGTGAAAATAATGTGGGAGGTTATAAGGAAATTATTGCACTTATTAAAGGAAATGGTGCGTACTCTAAACTCAAATTTGAAGGGGGAACTCATAGAGTGCAAAGAGTCCCCGAAACAGAATCTCAAGGAAGAATTCATACCTCTGCAATTACTGTGGCATTAATGCCAGAAGTAGATGATATAGAAGTTACCATCAATCCAAGCGATTTGCGTATTGAAGTGTTTCGTGCAGGAGGTCATGGAGGACAGTGTGTTAACACAACAGATTCTGCTGTAAGAATTACTCATATTCCAACTGGGATTAGTGTTTCTATCCAAGATGAAAAATCTCAACATAAAAATAAAGATAAAGCAATGAAAATACTGCGCTCTAGAATCTATGAAGCACAACTCCAGGCGCAACAAAGCCAAAATGCTCAAGCAAGAAAGGATCAAGTAGGCAGTGGTGATAGGAGTGAAAGGATAAGGACCTATAATTATCCTCAAAATCGTCTTACAGACCACCGAATAGGTCTGACACTCTATAGCCTAGAAGAAATTATGCTGGCTGGAGATCTTGGTGCTGTAATCGATCCCCTTATTGCAAATGCTCAAAGCAAAGCTATGGGAGCTGAATAAATCTTACTCCCTAACCCACGGTAATCTTTCTATCACATCTCTCAATAGTACTAAGGCGATGAGCAATTACTAGAAGTGTTTTATCTTTTGAAATCTGATAAATCTCATCCATGATTTGGCTTTCAGTTTGTGTGTCTAGGGCACTTGTTGCCTCATCTAATACCAAAATCTCAGGATTGTGATATAGAGCTCTTGCAATACCTATTCGTTGTTTTTGCCCTCCACTTAAATTACTTCCCCCATCCCCTACTTGAGTATCAAAACCATCATTTTCTTGCAAGAAATCATAAATTTTTGCCATCTTTGAAACTTCTATCAATCGTGCCTTATCGATTTTACTGCCAAAGGCAATATTTTCACCAACACTCCCATCAAATAAATAAATATCTTGAGGGATATAACCAATCTTACGCCTCCAAGATTTAATGTTGGTATTATCAAGCTTCACATCATCAATAATAATCTCACCCCCCTTGGGCTTTAAAATACCTATAATAAGGTCAATTAATGTTGATTTTCCCGCTCCGCTCTTTCCTACAAAGGCTACTTTTTCCCCTTTTTTAATCTCAAGGTTAAAATCTATAAATATCTCTTTTTTTGCTGGATAGGAGAAGGCAATATTTTTTAGAGTAATCTTGTCATTAAATTCTATAGCATCTTCACCTTCTTGTGGATCATCTTCTTGTAAGGCTTGATAAATTTGCTCCACCGACTTACCCATAAAAATCATCATATTATAGTGATCTAAAATTTTAGTGACTGATGGCAATATACGATATAAAGCTAAAGCATACATCGAAACAATGGGTAAAACAGCACTTGCACTACCATAGGAATATAATATATAACCAACACAGGCCACCAGCATACAAAACCCTACTGTCTCTAAAATATTTCTTGGTAAGGAATTAAAAGTTTGAAATAAGATTTGAACCTTAGATCTTCTTAAAGAAATTTGCTCAAAAACCCTAAAATCATCTTCTTCCCTAGCTCTAAGTTTTACAATTTTAAAATTACTAAGAGTTTGAGACAATATCTTAAAAAAAGCACCTTCTGCTTTAGACCTTTCAGCACCCTGCTTTCCCACAGCTCTCCCTACACCTTTTGCAATCAATAATATATTTAGTAAAAGTAAAAAAGTTAATACTAAAGTCATCTTCCAACTTATGTACAACAAAAGTGTATAAAGCAAAAGCATGATGCTAACTTCTGAAAAAATATTTAAAAAACTAGAGAGAAAATGTGAAGCATTGCTTGATTCTTGGACAATATTTTTTCTAATAAGATCTAAATTTTTTTTAGAAAATTTCTCATAATCTTGTCTAATTGTCTTGCAAAAAACCCCATAGGAAAAATAGTGGTACTTTTTAGAGACAAAACGATTTAGCGAGTATGTGTAAATAATATTATAGAATGCTCTAAAAATATAAAAACCAATTAAAAGAATAGAAAATGTAATCATAAATTGATTAGTATTTTTAAAATGAAAAAAATTAAAGATAGCTGCAGAAGCCTTATACTCCAAGATTAAACCAGGATTGGTTGCAAGAGTGATAAAGGGCATAATAATACTTACGCCAAAAGTTTCAATGAGGGTTAAGATTAAAGTAGCAAATAATAACCCCAGCATTACGACTCTATCACGCCTTGTAATAAGAGATAAAATTAAAGATATATTTTTAAAAAAGCTATTGTCTTGTTTTTGTTTCATTTTTCAAATACCATTCATAAGTTTTTTTAATACCATCAAACAATGATATCTTTGGTTTCCAGCCTAAAGAAAAAATCTTTGAACTATCCATAAGTTTTTGATATGTCCCATCTGGTTTTGTGGCATCAAAAACTATTTCTCCTTCAAACTGTACGACTTCTTTTATCAAAAATGCCAACTCTTTAATACTAATATCAGACCCAAATCCAATATTTAAGTGTGTATTTTTAACCTCTTGCATTCCCCTACTTAGATGTTCAAAATCAATAGTTTGCATTACATAAACACATGCCTCAGCCATATCACCACTATATAAAAACTCTCTTTTAGGTTTTCCACTTCCCCAAATAACTACTTGTTTCTTATTTCCAACCTTAGCCTCATGAAATTTTCTTATTAGGGCAGGAATTACATGAGAGGTTTGTAAATCAAAATTATCATTTTCTCCATACAAATTTGTAGGCATCACTGCGATAAAATTTGTTTTATACTGCAAATTGAAAGCTTCGCACATTTTTATTCCAGCAATTTTTGCAATCGCATAAGGCTCATTTGTATATTCTAACTCACTTCTTAGAAGATAATCCTCTTTAATTGGTTGAGGAGAATGCTTTGGATAAATACAACTTGATCCTAAAAATAAAAGCTTTTTTACCAGATACTTATGGGATAAATAAATTAAATGATTTTGAATTAATAAATTTTGATAGATAAAATCTGCACGATATGTATTATTTGCTACGATTCCACCAACTTTAGCAGCACAAAGAAAAACATACTCAATTTTTTCTTTTTCAAACAAGGACTCCACTGCTACATAATCAAATAAATCTAGCTCATCTCTGGTTTTCAAAACTAAATTATGATAACCACGATCCCGTAGGACTTTTGTAATTGCACTCCCCACAAGACCATTATGGCCAGCAACAAAAATTTTAGAATCAAGATGCATCTCACCTACCTTATTGTGGCATTGTATCATACAAGCCAGGATTTAAAATATCAATAGCCTTTCTAAGAGCTTGGGATAAATATTTAATATCTTGCAGAGTATGGGTATAATGAACACTAATGCGCAACCACCCATAAGGATTCTTTTCCCCTCTATAAACATTATCCTGTAATTTTAATAAATCATGCCCATAGGGTCCTGCACAACTACAGCCTGCACGAGTTTGAATTTTGTAGTGCTTGCTTAAAAAATAAGCAAGATCAAAAGGTGAAATCCCAAAGATATTAAAAGATACAACACCAAAATGCTCTGTTTTTCCATAAATTACAATATCTTTTATTGTTTGTAACTCTTGCATTAAAAGACGCATTAAAACTTTTTTTCTTTGGGAAATAAAATCTATTCCTACTTCATCTCTAAGTTTATAAGCAAGAGAAGACCTAAAAAGCTGTAATATTGGAGGGGTTCCTGCTTCTTCTCGCAATTCTTCATCATTTAAATAAATTTGAGTTTTCCTATCCACATAGGACACTACACCTCCACCGGCAAAAGTAGGGGCTTTTGAAGTATCAATGAGAGTTTTTCTGACACAAAGTATTCCACTTCCACCAACTCCTCCCATTAATTTGTGGGGAGATAAAAAACAAGCATCAAAATAATTACAATCTATAATTAAATCTGGAGAACTTGTAGCCATATCAAATGCAATAATGCAAGAATATTTCCTCGCAATTTCAACCATTTCTTTATAGGGTGCGATATTCCCTGTAACATTTGAAATAAGATTGCACGAAAAAATTATTTTTCTATGCTTATTTTGCTCCAAAACTCTTTCAAAATCTTCTAGATCAAAATCAAAATTTTCAAGCAACCTAACCCGATAGACTTCACATAGCCCCTCACGAAAACTAATTTCATTGGAATGATGCTCAAAAGCCCCAACAACCACTAGGGGCAAAAGATCTTTCTTAACTTCTACGATCTTCTTTGTTGCAGGAGGGATATAAATCCCTAGCAACTCTTGAAATTTTTTTATGGCAGATGTAGAACCACTACCACAAGAAATGACAGCAAAATCATCATCTAGAGCTAAACTTTTTCGTATATTTTTTTTAGATTCTTGATAAAGTTCCTGGATTAGCATTGCATGCGTAGAACTACTAGAATGAGTATTAGCATAAAAGGGCAAGATTTCTCTGATGCGATTTTCCACCAAAGAA
Organism: Helicobacter sp. 'house sparrow 1'; assembly: GCF_900199585.1. Taxonomy (NCBI): domain Bacteria; kingdom Pseudomonadati; phylum Campylobacterota; class Epsilonproteobacteria; order Campylobacterales; family Helicobacteraceae; genus Helicobacter; species Helicobacter sp. 'house sparrow 1'. The sequence continues at coordinate 40,652 of NZ_FZQY01000010.1, forward strand.
CTTGCAAGTCCTGAAGCAGTCCAATCAAAATAATAGGAATCTTTTTTGAGTATAATTTGTTCCCTTAAATCTTCAATCTTATCTTCATAAAAACCATCTAAAAAATTTCTAAAAGCAAAATCTAGGAAATCTCTCACTTATTTTTCCCATTTCAATTTTGAACCACCTAAAATATGATAGTGAAAATGAGGAACTTCTTGACCACCATCAACCCCAATATTTGTTACTAATCTATAGCCCTTTTCCTTAATACCTAAAAGTTCTACAACCTCAAGAATAAATAAACTCATCTCAGCAAGCAACTGCGGTGGCATTGTATTAAAGTCCTTGAAGCTTTGTTTTGGAATTGCCAAAACATGTATAGGGGCTTTTGGTGCAATATCATAAAAGGCCAAAAACTTATCATTTTCCAAAACCTTTTTATAAGGAATCTCTCCTTTGATAATCTTTTCAAATACATTCATAAAAATACTCCTAATGACATGTTTTTGCAATACTCAAGCCATAAGACAAAAGCTCTTGCACATCATCTTTTGGTGTCCTACCCTTTGTTGTTAGATAGTCTCCTAATACAATTGCATTGACCCCATATTCATAAAGCTTTTTTTGCTTTTCTTTAAATACTACTTCCCTACCTCCAGCAATCATCAATCTCACAGAAGGTAAATATTCCTTCGCAAGAATAATACACTCCAATGCTTCCTCTTGTGCAATTACATCTTGTTTAATCGGTAATGCAGGATTTGGAATAAAAAAATTAATGGGAACAGAATGTGGCTCTAAAGATTTAAGGGATTGTAAAAGCTCCATTCTTTGTTCCCAACTCTCTCCAAGTCCAAAAATACCCCCTGTGCAAAGCCCTAAGGAAGCCTTGAGAGCATTTTCACAAGTCTCATACCGTTCCTCCCAAGTATGAGTAGAACAAATTTCTTTAAAAAAACTCTGCGCGGTTTCAAGATTGTGGTTATAGCTATCCACACCACTTTGTTTTAAAAATCTTAAAGAATCTTCATCAGCTCTTCCGCAACATGCAATTAGATGTATATCAGAAATTTGCTTCTTTAATTCCTTTGAAACCCTTGCAATATAATCACACTTTTGAGAATCAAGTTCTCTTCCTGAAGTTACTAGACAAAAACCAAGCATTCCATATTCTTTAAGAGCCCTTGCTTCTTGTACAACTGTCTCAATAGGCTTGAATTTGTATTTTTGTATATCTGTTTCATAATACACACTCTGTGTGCAATACTTACAATCCTCAGAGCAATTTCCACTACTCACATTGGATATAGAACATAAAAAAATCTCTTTTTTCAAATCAACCCTTTAATTATTCTGATAAGTAATATTGTAGTAGCGAAGTGTTTTTAATATCTCATCCTCTTTTCCATCTACTAAATACACAATAATATCCAAGTTGGTAGGTGTCTTATTATATGCAAATTCAACACCTTTATCTTTAAAAACCTCTTTAAGACAAAACAACAGTTCTTCATACACATCTTTAATAATCACTCGATGTGTTTTTTTGGTTTCATTTGGATCTATAAATTTGATAGAAAAACCAACTTCACTTGCAGGATAAGCAAAATCTTTTTCTTTTTTCATACCAGAAAACCAAGTCTTTTCTTTTGGAATCTTAATCTCAAAATCCTCTCTTGGTTGTGCATAATCCAATTGAAAGCTTTCTTTTACAAGTGTCTTTTGATAGGAAACAAGCAAAAAAATTGCAATGGCAACTACAGCAAACACAACCATAGCTAAGATTAACTTGATACTCTTTGTCATTTATAAAAAATTAAAGCAACCCTTTTAATTTATCACCCAGCGTCATCTTATCAGCAGAATTAAAATTCTTAATTTCTTCTCTTTCTTGTTGCTTTTCTAATCTTTTTACAGAAACTCTAATCTTTCCATTTACTTTATCAATAAATGCAACTGCCCCTTTTAGCATATCCCCCTTCTTTAACTCCTCTTTTTTCACACCTGCTAAATCTTCATTTCTCACTAGAGCATCTACACCATCTACTTCAATAAACACACCAAAATCTTTAATATCAACAACTTGTCCCTCAACAACATCATCAACTTGATGTTTCTTTGCAAATTTATCTGCAGGAGATTCCTCTAGTGCCTTTAGGCTTAGAGAAATTCTCTCACTTGATGGATCAATCTTAATAATTTTCACTTTAACCTGATCGCCAACCTTCAAAACATCCTTGCACTTCTTTGTCTTATCCCAAAAAGCATCTTCGTTATGCAAAAGGCCATCGATGCCACCAAGATTAACAAAAGCTCCAAAGTCTGTTAATGTTTCAACCTTACCCTCTATGACATCCCCTTCCTTATTTTGCTTTATAAACTGAGAGAAAGGTTTTTCTTGAAGCTTTTTCAAAGATACTCTAAGTCTTCTCTCTTTAGGATCAATTTCAATAATCTCTACATCAATCTCTTGCCCAACCTTTAGCACATCTTGTGGATGTTTAATGTCCTTGCTCCAAGAAATTTCAGAAATATGTAGAAATCCTTCTAAGTCATTACCAATATCTACAAAAGCACCATAAGGCTCAATATTACTAACATTTACCTTAATTGCATACCCAACCTTAAGCTCATTGATAACTTCTTTCCAAGGATCTTCTTGCAGAGCTTTTATTGAAAAAGAAAGTCTCTTTTTATTTTCATCATATGAAATTGCCTTAACTTGAACCCTATCTCCTTCTTTATAAAGTTTTGAAGGATTCACAGGTCCCCTATGTGCAATCTCTGTATAATGCACCAGCCCTTCTACTCCATTTACACTTACAAACATACCAAAACTTGTAATACGCTTAACTATACCATCTAAGGGTTCTTTTGACTCTAAAAACTGTTTTGCATTTTCACTATGAAGCCTATCGCTCAAATCAAAATAATGCTTACGAGAAACAATGATGCTATTTTCCTCTGGCTTTACATTAATGATACAGACTTCAATCCTTTTATTCTTATCTTCTCTTGCAGATGCTTGGAATTTTGGCATAAAATACTCTACACCTTCACTATCTTCAAGTACAATACCGCCTTTATTCTTTCTTACAATCTTAGCTTCTATGATTTTGTCCTTGTAGTCATTCCCCAAAGCCTTAATTTTTTCTTGTATCTTTTTAAATTTCAGTGCTTTTTTATAAGAAACACTAAAATATTCTCCTCCACCTTTTGTAACATACACAAGAATCTTATCTCCTTCTTTAAAAAGGACCTTGTCTGTTTCATCTTGTATTTCAGAGATATTAAAACGACCCTCAACTTTCTCACCCACATCAACCATTACATTTTCTGCTGTTATCTTTACAATAATAGCTTCTTGAACTACGCCCTTTTCCTCCCCTTTTTGACTTGCTTCAAAAAGCGCTGCAAAATCTTCACCAGTATCAAACTGATCGAAATTATCTAAATTCACTCTCATCAAAATCCCTTAATCTTTTTTTGTATTTTTGCGTTATATTATCTTATTTTTGCTTAAAACTCACAAAAACTACCAAGCTTTTTAACTTTTTGTTTTTTACAAATTTTTAAGATTAAATAAACCAAACTCTCTTTAAAAATATAAAAAGATATTTTAAATAAATAAGAAGTAGTTCAATTCTTAAACTTTTAAAGCAAATTAAACTTCTTTATATAAGTTATAAAGAAGTTATATCCTTTGTTTTTTAAACTTTTAAATCAAGGGATTATTTCATCTTTGCTTTCTATCTTTGCTATAAAATCTTGCACTTTTTTTACAATCCAATCTGGTGTTGATGCTCCAGCAGTGATACCACAAACTTTCTTACCCTTAAACCAATCCAACACTAAATCATTCTCATCTTCAACAAGATAACTATCTTTGCAATATATTTGTGCAATATTTAAGAGCTGTTTTGTGTTTGAAGAAGTTTTTCCTCCTACAACAATCATCACATCCACTTCCTGACTCAACTCCCTAACAGCTTCTTGATTATCAAAAGTAGCATTACAAATTGTATTAAACACTCTTGTTTCATAACAATTTTGCATTAAATAATCTGCTATTTCCAAAAATTTTTTTGTTTGTTTGGTGGTTTGAGAGATAAGAGCCACCTTTTTCCCTATCTTCTTTTCATAAATTTCTTCAAGACTTCCAACCACAATAGGTTCGCTTACTGCATAGCTCATTACCCCTTGAATTTCTGGGTGGCTTACATCTCCAAAAATTACAATACTATACCCCTCTTTGCTCATCGATTCTACAATTTGCTGAGGCTTTATTACAAAAGGACAAGTTGCATCGGTAATTTTTGCATTTTTTGATTTTAAGATCTCCAAATCCTGCTTTGTAATTCCATGTGTGCGTATGATAACACTTTGATTTTGCTTTACCCTATCTGTATCATTTTCTACAAACACATTAAAATCATCTTCCAAGCGCTTAATTTCTTTACTATTATGAATTAAAGACCCAAATGTTATCGCTCCTGCACTTTTTTCAGCCAACTTAATCGCTCGTTTTACCCCAAAACAAAAACCATATTTTTTTGCTAATTTTATTTCCATTTTATCCCTTAGTAATTTTGTTTAAAATTTCCAAAAAATTTGGGAAAGAAATATCCACGCATTTAAAATTTCTAATTTCCACCCCACACTTAAGTCCCGCGATTGCAAAACTCATCGCAATACGATGATCTCCAAAACTATCTACTTTTGCGCTATAAAACTCTCCACCTTTAATGCTAAACCCATCTTCAAATTCTTCAGCTTCTATATGCATCTTTTTTAAATTTTTTACAATTGCTTGAATTCTATCTGTCTCTTTGATTCTTAATTCTTTTGCATTTTTTATGATACTTGTTCCCTTAGCACTTGCCATTGCGATGCTTAGAGCAGGTATCTCATCAATCAGCCAAGCAATATTCTTGTTTAATGTAATTGCATTAAGCTGGCTAGATTGAACTGTAATATTACCTACTAATTCATAAGAATCTTGAGTAATTTCATAACTAATTTTTGCACCCATTTTTTTAAGAACTTCAAAGGCTTCAATTCTAGTAGGATTTAATAAAACATTTTTTAAAACAAGATGACTATTTGGCAAAATAACTCCAGCAACAGCAAAGAAAAAGGCACTAGATGGATCTGATGGAATCTCTAAAATTAATGGTTCAAGTGGTTTTTTTAAAGGAGTGATATAAATCCCATTGTCTTTATTTTTTAAACTAGCCCCCATCCCTTGAAGCATTCTCTCTGTATGATCTCTGCTTAAATAGGGTTCTTTAAAATAAGATTTTCCTTCCGAAAAAAGCCCAGCTAGTATCATCGCACTTTTAACTTGTGCTGATGCAACACCGCTTTTATAAGAAAAGTCCCTTAGCTTACTTCCAACAATACTAATTGGTGCAAATCTATCCTCTTTCCTTGCTTTGATTTTTGCACCTATATCCTGTAGAGGTTTAATAAGCCTATCCATTGGTCTATTTCTCAAAGATTGGTCACCATTTAATACAAAATGTCCATTATTCCCAGCAAGTAATCCCATATAAAGTCTCATCGCAGTTCCAGCATTACCACAATTTAAAATATTAACAGGCTCTCTAATCCCTTCTTTTGGAGGGATAAAAAGCAATATATCTTTCTTTTTTTCTACTTTAAGTCCAAGCTGTTTCGCGATATTTAGGGAACTAAGAGTATCTTTTGCTAACAAAAAATTTTTGATTTCGCTAGTTGAACTGGCTAAAAGAGAAAAAATTACACAGCGATGAGAGATTGACTTATCAGGGGCGATATTATCTAGTTCACCCCTTACACTTTTAGCTTTTAAAATTTTCATTCTTAGCTTTTTAATTTAATATCAAATTTTTCTTCCAAAACTTGCAATATCTTTTTAGTTACTAAAGCAATATCCTCTTCAGTTAAATTCTTTTTATCTGGTGTGATCTCTGCACGAATACTTAATGCTATCTTTCCATCTTCTTGAGAAAAAATATCTAAAGGATAGATATCTTTTAAGTATGCAATCTTTTCTTGCAAAATTGCCTTTCGGATTTCTGCAAAAACAAAGGTATCTTCTACTAATACTGTTAAATCCCTCAAGCTTGTAGGTAATTTTGAAAATTCTTTACATAAAGGATGCTCTAGTTGCAATTCTTGTAAATCTAGCTCACATAAGAATACATTTGCTAGTTCCATCTCTTTTGCAAAAACCGGATGAAGCTTTCCAATAATCCCAATTTTTTGGTTATTTAAAATTACATAAGCACTTTGGTAGGGATGAAATATTTGTGGAATTTGATTCTCTAAAACTTGCAACTCAAATTCTCCAACAATCTTTGAAACTACTTGCGCAAAGGAATAAAAATCCCATTTAATGCCCTTAGGATTTGGGAATTGCTCCCCATCTTTCATACCACTCACCGCAAAGGCAATTTTTAACTTTTCATTACGCTGACTGTCATAGACACTTCCAATCTCACATAAGCTTATATTCTTATAGCCAAAATTCTGATTCCTTGAAATAGAATCTAATAATGCTGGAAGCAAAGAACTTCTTAGAGTATTGAGTTCTGAAGTAATTGGGTTAAGCAACTCTTTTTGATCCTCAAGAACCTCAAAACCAAACTTTTGCAACCTATCTTTTTGATAAAAAAGATAATGGATACATTCTACAAAGTTATGGGCCAAGGCTCTTTGAACGATACGCCTCTGATTTTTGTAAGCTAAATAAGCTGGGGTGATTTTTGATTCTTCTTGCATCGTATGAGGAACTGGTGGAATCTTATCTACTCCATAGATTCTTAAAATTTCTTCTGCCAAGTCCTGTTCAGTCTGGATATCATGGCGATAGGAAGGAGCCACTACACTAAATGAATCATCATTAGTTTTTAGCTCCAAATAAAAATCAAGTTGCTTTAAAATATCAGAAACAATCTGGATGGGAATCTCAAATCCTATAATTTGAGCAATACTAGAAAACTTTGTGCGTATGATATTTTCTTCTTTATCTTGTTTAATCTCCTGAACACCATCATAAATAAAGCACGAACTGTAAAGATCTAATAAAACACAAAGATAATTAATTCCTAGGTGTAAGTCAGGGTTTGTTCCCCTAACACTCTTATAAACCAATTCTTTATTCTGCTTTTGTGCCTTATTTTCAAATAAAACCTGAGAAATTTGAAAAGGAGCAATATAACTTGCTTCAAAAATAATTGTCTTGCTTGTATCCAAATCCTGCTCAACTAAATTTCCCACCCCTATATAAGAAAGTTTATCATTTGCAAAGATCTCCTCAAATCCTTGAGGATTCTTTTGAACATAAAGCCATAAAATCTCATTTGTCTGATTTTGATTCTTATAAAGCTTATCTGCCTCATAAGCATTCAAAATTACACCTGTCATATAAGTAACATAATTTAAATAATTCTCAATAATTCCTGTTTTTAAAATACCATTGATACCCAAGGCAATCTGCATTTGCAATGGCAAATTCTTTGCTTCAAAATCCATTACTTTATAAAGCAATGATGAATCTACTTTATTCTTTTGAGCAACTTGAAATTTTCTTCCTATGCCAATTTGGTTATTACTTAAATATTCTTTCATTTTCTTAAATTTAAGTCCAAAGTAAGCCTTTAGTTCCCTCGCAATCCCCAAAACACAGAGACAATCCCCACGATTTGGAGTAAGAGAAATCTCTAAAATATAATCTCTGAAAATTTCATACTCCCTTAATTCTCTACCCAAAACGAGCTCTCCGATACTTTCATCCAAAAGCATAATTCCATCATTTATTTTTGGCAATCCCAATTCTGTGCTTGAACACAACATCCCAAAGCTATCAACTCCTCTTAGCTTGCTGGGTTTAATTTCTAAAATCTTTCCATCAAATGCAAGTTTAGCTCCACAAAGCGCAACCGCAACATGCTGATCTTGTGCAACATTTTTTGCTCCACAAACAATCTGCAAGACCTCGCCACCTACATCAACTCTACATACACTTAATTTATCTGCATCTGGATGTGCTTCTTTTTGTAACACCTTTCCCACTACAATCTTTTGTGGTAAATCTATAGCTTCACAGGCATCAATCTCTAAACCTATAACATTTAAAGCATTGCAAATTTCATTAATTGTCAAGTCTTCAATATCAACAAACTCTTTTAGTAAATGCGTTGTAACCCTCATTAAAATTGCTCCAATATTCTCAAATCTGTTTCAAAAAAGCTTCTTAAATCATTTATTTCACAAGTCAGCATTGCTAAACGCTCAATTCCCATTCCAAAGGCATAACCACTTACACCCTCATATCCAACAGCTTCAAATACTCTTGAATCTACAACTCCACAGCCTAAAACCTCAAGCCATCCTGTATGAGAGCAAACCCTACAGCCATCACCACCACAAAAATTACAGCTGATATCAACCTCTGCACTAGGTTCTGTAAAAGGAAAAAAACTTGATCTAAAACGAACTTTTACATCTCCAAATAAATATTGTAAAAAATTCTCAAGCGTAAATTTTAGATTCGCAAAGTTAGCATTTTTTCCATAATCAACAACCAAGCCTTCAACTTGATGAAACATCGGGGTATGAGTTAAATCATAGTCTCTACGAAATGTGGCTCCTGTACAAATCATTTTGATAGGAGGTCGTTGTGCTAGCATCGTACGAATTTGAACAGGTGAAGTATGAGTTCGCAATAACATAGAATCTCTAAAATAGAATGTATCTTGCATATCTCTTGCAGGATGATAAATAGGAATATTTAAGGCCTCAAAATTATGAAAATCATCCTCTACCAAAGGCCCTACACATAAATCATAATCAAGATTCTTAAAATATTCTATAATCCGATCTTTTGTATAGTTGATTGGATGCCCCACTCTTCCCTTAGATTGAGAATAAAACAAACTAGGATCAATCTTTTCACTCAGCAATATTTTTTGCAATTCTTCGTTTTCTAAAATTACCTTTTTCTCTGAAAATAAATTCTCAAATTTTGATTTCAAAAGATTAAGTTCTCTTGCAAGCTCTTTTTTTGCTTCCCCCTCTAGATCTTTCAAGGCACTAAATTTTTGAGTAATACTTCCCTTTTTACCAAAAAACTCAATTCTAACCGCTTCAAGCTCCTTAATATCTTTTGCTTGTATTATTTTTTGCTCAAAAATCTCCACTTCTTCCTTCCTCGCAACTATCATCTTAAAATAATGCGTTATTTTAATGAAAAATAATACATTTTCCTCAGCTTTCTTTAAATAAAATCTAAAAATAACTTACTCTTTAAACAACTAGGAGCCTACTAACTATCAAGGCAACATTATAAATACTAATTACTTTTTGCAAAATATAAACAAATAAAATATAGTTTTTAGAGACAATTCCCTCTCCTACCACCACTTAACAGGAGTTCATTATGAATATGCCAAAACTTTCAAAAAAGCATATTTTGTTGTATAGTTTGTTGTGTAACTTGCTAAAGATTTGTTTTTAAAAAAAATCTTTAAAAAATAAAAAAAGAAAAAAATTAAGTGGTGGCAAGAGAAAGAAAGATTTCTCTTTATTTTAAAGAACATTGATGCATTGCATCTTTTAGTTTTTTCCCTCCTTGATTGATTGTTTGAGTTTAATTATTTCTACCCTAACTCTTATTTTTAGAGTTAGGGTTTACTATTTTTTAGATCTAGTCTTATTCCACTACAATCACATTAGCATTTGAATTTAATTCTTTTAATATGCCTTGCATTTGATCTTTTTGCTTTAATGCATCCTGCTCACTGTTAAATGGACCTACTAGATACACTTTAGAATTTCCTTTATTTTGAACTCTAAGATCTTTTATTTTCTTTAGAGTATTTTCTTCTTTTTTAGAGA
>NZ_FZQY01000011.1 GCF_900199585.1 Helicobacter sp. 'house sparrow 1'
TATATTATTTAATTCATTGTTAAAAAAGTATAAAAAATGTAGAATTAGGGTTTAAAAAGGGGTGATAAGGGAGCTTTTAATGGTTAATCTTAAAAGATGGATTTATATAAAAACAAGAAAATCTGGAAGCAGTTTTTTTTATATAAAGATGTTTTTTGATTTTTTAAAGGCAATAAGAAAACAATCTATTTATGCAGAGAGTCAGTTTTTAATAGATCTTAATCGCAAAATCTGCACCACAGATTATAAAAGTTTAATGACCAACTCCACAAGAGATAAAAGAATAATAATTTCTCTTACTACTCATAAGGATAGAATCAATTATGTTCATTATTTACTTGATTCTTTATTTTTTCAAAGTTTGCATCCAGATGAAGTATGGCTTTATCTTTCTCAAGGGGAATATAAACAAATTCCAGAGGTTCTTGATAGGTTTAAACCTTGGTTGAGGATTATTGAGACAGAGGATATAGGGAGTTTTAAAAAATTTATTCCTGCACTCAAAGAGTTAGGAGGAGGGGAGGAGTATTTGATTAGTCTTGATGATGATATTATGGTTAGACCTGATTTTATTTCACAACTCGTAAGACTTAAAGAAAAATATCCTCACGCAATGATTGGTTATATTGGACTTAAGGATAAGAATAATCAAACTTTGGGGTTGGCTGGTGCAACTGGTATTTTATGGGATTTAAAAACTTTTAATATAAAAAAACATCCCTTTTTCTTTAAAAAAGAACTTTTTATTGATGCAATGGGTATTAAGAATAATGATGATCCTTGGATATCTTTTAGTGCATATGCCTTAGGCGTGGATATACAGTATTTAAGTGATGATTTTTTTACAACCTATCGTAGGGATTTTATCGCATTGCCAAATGAAAAAATGTATGCACTTAGTGCAGCACCTTCTGATTTAAATATTGTAAAAAAATCTCTAATGATTGAAAAAAATCTTAAGAGAATTATCAAAAATGCTATTGAAGCGGAAAAGAAGAGTTGATATTTTATTTTGATATCTTTATTAATGATCATTTTTTTATTTAAGATAAGTTTTTAGAAGTTGATGTTGAGAGATTAAGTATAAACAACTTATTGGGATGGTGATAAAAAGATGAAAAAGCCTTATTTTTTGGTGTATTTGATGCAGGGTATGATGTTAGAAAAGTCTTAATGAAATTCTCTTTAATATCTTTATTTGAGACATAACTTTAATAGGGTTTAATTCTTAGAAGAGATGCGTGGAGTAGTTAGAATTTTATGAGGTAGTTAGGATTAAAAAATTATTTAAGATAAATTATAGAAGCTATAGATTGCCTTTAGTATCTAGTTGAGTAATAAACTAGATTATTTTTAAACTAATGTGCACTAATAGCATAGTTTTTCTTGCGCTCACTAGAGCTTGGTATATTGAGTTGTTTTCGATATTTTGTGATGGTTCTTCTTACCATTTTAAGCGAGAATTTTTCTTCAATAAGTTGAAGGATACTAAGATCACTTAATGGTTTTTGCTTGTTTTCATTTTTGATAAGATCATTGATAAAATCTTTAATAGAGGCATTGCTTGTATCTCCATCAATGGCAGTAGTGAAGAAGTTTTTGATTGGGAATATACCGCGATTGCATTCAAGATATTTATTAGAGATAGCCCTTGAAATTGTGCTTGGGGCATGTCCAAACTCTTCTGCAAGATCTTTTAACTTCATAGGCTTAATATCTTTTCCCATAAAAAAGTCATATTGATACTCCACAATCATTAGACCAATTTTTCTAAGAGTTTGTTTGCGCATATCAAGTGCATCGATAAGATCTCTTGCTTCTTTTAACTTGGTTTTTAAGTAAGAATCTTGTTGTTTAACCTTAAGAGTATCAATTGTAATTTGAGGATAATAATCATCATTAAGCATCACAGATATTTCCCCATCCTCATAAGCAACAAAAATATCTGGAATAATGCAGATATCAGATTCCATATAAGCAATTGCTGGTGGAGTTTGAAATGTTTTAATTAATTGAAGTGCTTCTTGATAAAGAGGATTTTTTTTAAATTGAGTATGATTATCTAAGTCTTTGATGATTTTTGAGGCAATATTATATAGATCATCACTAATAGATTCTAAATCTTGTAAATGGAATAGCAAACATTCTTTAATATTTTTAGAGCCTATCCCTTTTGGATCTAAAAAACAAAATCTTTGACGAATTTTTTCATATTGTTCAGAATCTATACCAAGTTCTTTTGCCCTTATTTTGGTATCTGCATCAAAATATCCTTCTTCGTTTATATTATCAATAATATCTAGTGCAATTTGTTGAGAAATTTCTGTAGGAAATAATGGAGGAACAATTTGTTCTTCTAAAACTTGATAGAGACTTTTTTCTTGTATGCTTAGCATTTCTATTTTGTCACTAATAGAATTTTTGACCGAAGAATTAGAATGGGGTTTTTTGAGCTTTGAACTAAAATCTTGGGTAATAGAACTTTGGATAGTGATATAAGGATTTTCTATAGCATATTCACTAATTGTCTCCTCAATCTCTAAGATATTGCTTTGAAGAATAGGGAGCCAGTTTTTTAGAGTATTTGAAAGTTTGCCCTTGACTTGTAGATTATGTCGTATCTTGGGGGCTGCCATTTTATACCTTGAAGTTTTCGCCTAAGTAGTATTTGCGCACCAATGGATTGTCATAGATTTCATTACTAGGACCACTTGCAAGAAGAGTACCACTTTTTATGACATAGGCGTGATTGCAAACTGATAGGGTTTCTCTAACATTGTGGTCAGTAATTAATACGCCAATATTAAGGGTCACCAACTTTTGAATGATTTTTTGTATGTCAATCACTGCAATAGGATCTACACCAGCAAAAGGTTCATCAAGCAAAATAAATTTAGGATTCTTTACCAAGGCTCTAGCAATTTCAACCCTTCTTCTTTCCCCTCCACTTAAACTTACACCCTTACGATGTCTAATTGGTTCGATATTAAAGGCTTGTAGCATCTCTTCGATTCTATCTTGAGCCTCTCTTTTGTTTTTAAAGCTAGTTTCAGCAGAAATATTTAGATTATCTTCAACACTTAAATCCTTAAAAATACTTGATTCTTGAGGTAAATAACCAATCCCCATATTAGATCTTTGATGCAAAGGGGCATTGGATAAGTCCTCTCCATTTAACAAAACTTTTCCACCACTTGGTTTTAAAAGTCCGCAAATCATATAAAAAGTTGTTGTTTTTCCCGCACCATTAGGTCCAAGAAGGCCTACTACTTCACCACTATTAACTTCAATGGAAACATCTTTTACAATAAGATTTTTTTTGATTTGTTTGCTTAGATTTTGTGCCACCAACTTATTCATATATGATCCTATAGATTCTATGCGTAGTTTCTTTTGTAATCTTCAAAGTGAGATAATTATACCCACTATTTTTTAGAATATCAGCTAAATCCTCTTCGCCCCATTCAATAAAGTGGATGCCATCATTTTCAAGTTGCTCTAAAAAACCAAAATAGAGAAATTTTTCAAGACTATGGTGGTAGAGATCATAATGATAAAAGTTTCCATATTGTTGGACAAAATTAAAAGTTGGAGAAGTGGCTTGAAATTTTGGATTTTTAGATTTAATGTATTTTTGCACCAAAGTGGTTTTGCCACTTGCTAAATCCCCTTGTAATAGGATAATTCTTACACCTTTGCAGATGTAATCATCTATTATTGGGAATAAAATCTGTAGATCTTTTTCTTGTAAAGCTTTTTCAATCATTGTTTTACTCTTTTAACTTCTTTGATATCTAGATGTTGTTGCATACTCTGAATGAGCGTTTTGTTTTTTTCATAAAATTCTTGAAATTTTGTATTAGTTGCTTTGGTATCTGATGGGGTAGATATAAGATCTTGATTGTGGGCAGAATCTGTTGTATTGCTTGTGTATACTGGGTTTTCTTGTTGTGTAGTTTGTGGTGTATTAACTGGGATATTTGTTTGAGTTTGTGTGTCTGTAGAATGTGAATTTATTTGTGCTGTTTGAGATGAGATTGTGGATTGCTCTTGTAGATCTATCTTAGGTGGTGTGTTTATGGCTTGAGATTCTTGGACTGTTGTTTGATTTAATGGAGATGAGTCTTTAAATTCTGATTGTTGGGGGATAATTTTTGTGTGAATACCAAAAATTTCTTGAGCAAAATTTTTGATTGTTGCGTAATTTTCTCTCAATAAATCTTTAGAAGATCCAATAGCTTTGCTCTCCCATATTAGAGTATTATTTTCAAAACTTATAAAAGTGATGTTATCCTCAAAAGTCTTTCCTAGTTCAAAATTACGATCATAAATTTTTGCAACAAGTTGTTCAAAAGATGTCAAGCCTGTATTTTTTATTGGAGTGATAACATTGGGTTGGGATTGAGAGACAAAGGGTTGTTGTTTGATTTGTCTTTCAAGTCCTTGTATTTCCTCAGATATGAGATTATATTTTTGAGCCTCCTGCATTTTTAATCTTGTGAGTAATAAAACAAAACCCCCATCGCAATTAAGGCTTAAAAGATTCTTTGCTTGTGCAATGATTTGCAAATATCTATCAAGTATAAGCATTGATATGTTTGTTCTTTCTTTTATATGATCTTTTAGATAGAGCATCATCTCATCTAAGATTATTTCAGCTTCATATTCCTCAAAGATTTCAAGAATAGAATCTAGCTCACTTTCATCTTGTGAGATTAATGCATTGAAATATCTTTGTAATATTTCTGTATCAACTGCTCCAAGCATTTCTGAGACTTTTGATCTTGTGATATTTTGATTGCAATAATTAATTGCTTGATCTGTGATGGTAAGAGTGTCTCTTAAACTTCCACTGCCACTTCTTGCAATAATCTCAATAGCATCTTTTTCATAAACAATATTTTCTTTATCAAGAATGGAATATAAATGCTGAATAATGGCCTTATGGGGTATTTTTTTAAATCTAAAATGCTGTGTTCTGCTGAGTATTGTTGCAGGTAATTTTAGGGGATCTGTTGTTGCAAGTATAAATTTTACATAGCTTGGAGGCTCTTCTAAAGTCTTTAAGAGAGCATTGAAAGCTTCTTTGGTAAGCATATGCACTTCATCAATAATAAAAATTTTATACCTTCCATAACTAGGTGCATAACGGGTTTGTTCAATAAGATTTCTAATATCATCAATTTTTCTACTTGAGGCTGCATCCATTTCTATAATATCAAGATGTCTTCCCTCAAGAGATTGTAAACAGCTATCACATTGATTACAGGGATCGCTAATTGGTGCTTTTTGGCATTGCAGGGCTCTTGCAAATATTCTTGCAGAGCTTGTTTTTCCACTACCTCTAAGTCCGCTAAAAAGGTAAGCATGTGCGATTCTATTACTCTGGAGTGCTAGGGAGAGAGTTTTTGCAACACTTTCTTGAGCTACTAAATCAGAGAATGTTGTGGGTCGGTATTTTAGTGCTAATGCTAAAGCCATTTATTCCTCTTTTGTTGGATACTTAATTTCTGGGCTTATTGTATTGAGTTTTGTTTTAAAAACACATTACAAAACTAGAATAATGAAGTATTTTTTTGAGAAGATTTAATAACAAAGCTTTTCCTATGATAGGGTGTGTAGCCTAACTTTTGAATCCTGTCAAGATGAGATTTTGTGCCATAACCTGCATTTTGTATAAAATTATATTCTGGATAGTTTTGATGCAATTTCTCCATTTCTTTATCTTTTGCATTCTTTGCCAAAATTGAAGCAGCAGATATCTGAGGAATTTTATTATCACCCTGTATGATGCTTATTAGTTTTAAGGAATCGGGTAATTTAATGCCAAAAGTAGTATTTCCATCTAGGTAAAAATTTGTAATTTTTGTTTGAAAGGCTTGAATAATTTCAATAATAGATTCTTTTAGACATAAACTAAGGCCTTTGGAATCTATCTCCTTAGCATTCTTTTCTATAGTGATAAAAACTAAATTAGGTGTATTTTGTATGATCGAACTCATTTTGTATCGAGCATCCTTAGATAGCTTTTTACTATCTTTTATCCCATTTTCTTGTAATAAAAGAGCAGTTTTTTCATCACATCCCACTCCAGAGACAAACAAGCTTCCACATAAACTTCCTCTACCAGCCTCATCAATTCCACAAATCATTCTACATGCTCCTTTAGTGCAAAGCTAATAAAATCGATAATTTTACAGCTAGGGTGATCAGACTTATTGATAGCAATGATAATAATCTGTTTATTAGGATTTTCTTTTAGGATTTTTTCAATATGCTGTTGATTGGGAAAGGCAATTGCAAAAAATAAAGTTTGATTTACAATAAAATGAGTATTTTGATCATAAACAATTTTTTCTTTATATTGTTGGTAAAGCTCTAAAAATACCATATTTTCAAAAATTGCTTGGAAGTTCGGATTGGGACAGAGTGCATAAGGAAGTGAAAAATCATAAAAATAGAGTTTTTTTTGAAAATTAGAGGAATCTTTTTGAGGAACTAAAAAAATTATTTTGCAAAGTTGAAGATAAGAGAGCAGAGCATAAAGCTTATCTTTGGAGATTTTGAGATATTTTTTGACATAAAGATAGATTTGGTTGGTCGTGATTTTTTGAGATTGAAAATTTAAAAGGAGGATAAAAGTAGCATAATCCTCTTTAAAAAATAACATCATATTATTTTGTTTTTTTGATATTTTTTGAAAATCTAGGCTATGAAAAGATTCTAATGAATTTCCCTCTTTAATGAAGTGATTTAGCAGTTGATTGGTATTTTCTTGAGAATTAATAAGGCTGATATATTCTTCAAAAGTCAAAGGCATGATAAGCTTTGAAATAAAGGAAGTAAGATTGCCCTCTTTGGTTAGGTCTTTATGGTGAATGAGAATGATATTATCAATGTTAGGAATGGTAAAAATTGGTTGATAATTATCCAAAATTAAAAGATCGATCTTTTTTTCTAAAAAGGCCTTTAGTATTTTATTTTTAAGATCATCTATATTGTTTCTAGGATCCTGACAGTCTATATAGATGGGGTGTTTATAGTTTTTTGCAAATAAAAGTGCCAAAGATGTTTTTCCGCTTTTTGGAGGGCCATATAAGAGAGTTTTACCTTTTTTGATTCCAAATCTTCTAGGAAGCAATAAAAAATTTTGGGTTTTTTCTTCTAAAATTTTTTCTAATTCTTGCATTTAATTCCAATATTTTTAATTTTTCTATGAAGTATATTATTTTCCTTTAAATAAGGAAACAAAATTTGTATTTTTATACCTAAAATGGCTATTAGAGATTGATTTAAAGACTATTTTTTAGTAGAATTTTGCTTCCATTTTTGGTAAATTACACCATTTTTAAGGTGAGTTCTTTTGTTGAAGGATATTTATGGAAAAAATTAGACTTAAGTTAAAGGCTTATGACCACAGAGTTTTAGATAGATCTGTTGCTTCTATCGTTGAAGCGGTAAAAAGAACAGGTTCAGATATAAAAGGTCCAATACCTTTGCCAACAAAAAATAGGAGATATACTGTTTTACGCTCTCCACATATTAATAAGGATTCTAGAGAGCAGTTTGAAATAAGAGTGCATAGTAGAATCATTGATATTATGTCAGCTACTCCAGATACGGTAGATAGCTTGATGAAACTAGACTTAGCTCCAGAAGTTGATGTTGAAGTTACACAAATGGGCAAATAAGGATTAAGTTATGGAATTTTTAGTAGAAAAAATTGGAATGAGTAGAACAATTGACACACAAAGCGTTGCGGTTACTTTACTCAAAGTTCTTAATGCAAAAGTGTGTGAGGTATATGAAAACAAGAAGGCATTGATTGCTTATTCTAAAGGCAAGGCATTGAACAAAGCAATTGCAGGTCAGCAAAAAAAATACAATCTTAGTAAAGAATTCAATCGTTTTGCAACAATCAATGTTGAAGGTGCACAGATTGGTGATTTAGATATGAGCGCTCTAGAAAGTGCTAAAAGACTAAAAGTAACCTTTAAAACAAAAGGTAGAGGTTTTAGTGGTGCGATGAAGCGTTGGAATTTCCAAGGTGGTCCTGCAGCACATGGTAGTAGATTTCATAGAAGACTTGGTTCTATTGGTAATAGAGAGTGGCCTGGTAGAGTTCAACCTGGAAAGAAAATGGCAGGACATTATGGAAATGAAACTGTGACTGCTCAAAATGAGGTTATTTCTTTTGATAAAGAAAGCAATATTTTGGTATTAAAGGGCTCTGTAGCAGGTTTTTCTGGAGCTTATGGCAGAATTCAAATCATAAAGTAAGGTGAATAACAATGAGCAAGGCAATAGTATTAGATAAGGAATTTAAGAAAAATAGCGAGGTAGAATTGCCACAAAGCTATAATGAGATAAAAGAACATAATCTTTACCTCTATGTAAAGTCTTATTTAGCTTCTCTGCGTAACAACACTGCAAAGGCAAAGAATCGTGGTGAAGTAAGTGGTGGTGGAAAGAAACCTTGGAGTCAAAAAGGTGGCGGTAGAGCTAGAGCAGGAAGTATTACTTCTCCTGTATTTGTTGGGGGTGGTGTTGCACATGGTCCTAGCAATAATAGAAACTATGACCTTAAGGTGAATAAAAAACAAAAAAGATTGGCATTAGAGTTTGCTTTGAAACAAAAGGCAGATCAAGGGAAACTTTATCTAGTAGATTCTCTAGAAGTAGCAAGTGGAAAAACAAAAGATGCATATAGTATGTTTAAATCACTCAATGAAAGAAGCACTTTATTTGTAGCTCAAATGAGCAATGAGAATACATTTTTGGCTTTTAGAAATTTAAGAGAATGTTATTTAGTAGATTCTAATGAATTAAATGCTTACTTGGTGGCTGCTTTTAGATCTGTAGTGATGGAAAAAGCAGTATTTGATGAAATTGTTCAGGTAAATAAGTAAGGGAGGATAGAATGGCAGATATAACAGATATAAAATCAATCCTTTATACTGAAAAATCTCTAGCTCTTCAAGAGAGTGGAGTATTGGTAGTGCAAACTTCTAGTAAGGTAACTAAGAATCAATTAAAACAAGTTTTTAAAGATTATTTTGGTTTTACCCCATTGAGAATCAACTCTCTCAAGCAAGATGGAAAGGTGAAAAGATTTAGAGGTAGAATTGGGCAAAGAAGCTCATTTAAGAAGTTCTATGTTAAAGTTCCAGAGGGTGCGAAGATTGATTCGCTCACAGTTTAAGGAGTAATACAATGGCAATAAAAACATATAAACCCTATACACCTAGCAGAAGGTTTATGTCTGGATTAAGTTCTAGCGATATTACAGCAAAACCTAGTGTTAGAAAACTATTAATAAAGCTTCCTGTAACAGCAGGTAGAAATAATAATGGTCGTATTACAAGCCGACATAAGCAAGGTGGTGCAAAAAAGCTTTATCGTATTATTGATTTTAAGCGTAATAAGTTTAATGTTGAAGGTAGAGTAGTTGCAATTGAGTATGATCCATATAGAAATTGTAGAATTGCTCTTATTAGCTATAAAGATGGAGATAAGAGATATATTATTCAACCTAGTGGTCTTAAGGTTGGAGATATTGTAATTGCAGCAGAATCTGGATTAGATATTAAAACAGGTTATGCAATGAAATTAAAAAATATTCCTGTTGGAACCATTATTCATAATATTGAGATGCATCCTGGGGCTGGTGGACAGTTAGCAAGAAGTGCGGGTGCAAGTGCTCAAATTATGGGAAGAGAAGGAAAATATACAATCATTAGAATGCCTAGTGGTGAAATGAGATATATCCTAGGTGAGTGTATGGCTTCAATTGGTGTAGTTGGTAATGAAGATTTTATCAATATTAATATTGGTAAGGCTGGTAGAAATAGACATCGAGGTATCCGTCCTCAAACAAGAGGTAGTGCGATGAACCCTGTAGATCACCCACATGGTGGTGGTGAAGGTAAAACAGGTTCAAGTGGTCATCCAGTTTCTCCTTGGGGAACTCCTGCTAAAGGTTATAAGACTAGAAAGAAAAAAGCAAGCGATAAGCTGATTATTTCAAGAAAGAAAAAATAAGGAATAAAAGATGGCAAGATCAGTAAAAAAAGGTCCTTTCATTGATGATTATTTGGTAAAGAAAGTGCTTAAAGCAAAAGAAACTAAGGATAATAAGCCTATTAAAACTTGGTCAAGAAGAAGTACGATTTTACCTGATATGATTGGGCTTACATTCAATGTTCATAATGGTAGAGTTTTTGTTCCTGTGTATGTTACAGAGAATCATGTAGGCTATAAGTTAGGTGAGTTTGCACCAACAAGAACTTTTAAAGGGCACAAAGGTAGTGTCCAGAAGAAAATTGGTAAGTAAGAGGAGTTAAGGAATGAGTAAAGCATTGTTAAGATATATTAGACTTTCTCCTACAAAGGCAAGATTGATTGCTAGAGAAGTCCAAGGTATGAATGCAGAGTATGCAATTGCAAGTCTCGAATTCACTCCAAATAAAGCAGCAAGATTAATCTCAAAAGTAATTGCTTCGGCTGTGGCAAATGGTGGTTTTGACGCACAAAATGTGATTGTAAAATCTTGTCGCGTTGATGCAGGTCCTGTTTTGAGAAGATTTATGCCACGTGCAAGAGGTAGGGCTACTCCTATTAGGAAACCAACTTCTCATATTTTTGTAGAGGTTGCTCAAGTACCTTCAAAAGAAAAAACAGAAAGAGAAGCTAAGGCAAAGAAGGAAGTGCAAGCAAAAAAGACAGTGAAGAAAACTACAAAAGGCGAGGATAAGTAAGTATGGGACAAAAAGTTAATCCGATAGGTTTAAGATTAGGTATTAATAGAAATTGGATTTCAAGATGGTTTCCAGGTGCTCAAAATACTCCGGCAAATATTGCTGAAGATCACAAGATTAGAAAGTTCTTGAAAAAAGAGTTGTATTATGCAGGTATTAGTGAAATTGTGATTGAGCGTGCTGCAAAAAAAATTCGTGTTACAGTAATTGCTGCTAGACCAGGACTAATTATTGGTAAAAAAGGTGCAGATATTGAGAAAGTAAAAGATTCTCTAAAAGCAGTGATTAAAAAAGAAGTGGCTATCAATATTAAAGAAGTAAAGAGACCACAAGCAAATGCACAATTAGCAGCAGAAAATGTTGCAATTCAATTAGAAAAAAGAGTTGCTTTTAGAAGAGCAATGAAAAAAGTAATGCAAAGTGCAATTAAAGCAGGAGCAAAGGGTATAAAAGTTAAAGTATCTGGAAGATTAGCAGGTGCTGAAATGGCTAGAACAGAGTGGTATATGGAAGGAAGAGTTCCATTACATACTTTGCGTGCAAAAATTGATTATGGTTTTGCTGAGGCTGTAACTACCTATGGAATCATTGGTGTGAAAGTTTGGATATTTAAGGGTGAAGTACTCCAAAAAGGTATCCAACCTGAAAAAAAAGAAGAAGCAACAGAGACAAAAGCTAGAACTAAAAGAGGGAGACAATAATTATGTTGATGCCTAAGAGAACAAAATATAGAAAGCAGATGAAAGGCAGAAATAGAGGAAAGTCTTTCAGAGGTGCGCAGTTAGCATTTGGTGATATTGGTATTAAAGCATTGGAGCATGGCAGAATTGATTCTAGACAAATTGAATCTGCAAGGGTTGCAATGACTCGTCATATCAAAAGAGCTGGTAAGGTTTGGATTAGGGTATTCCCTGATAAGCCACTAACAGCAAAGCCTTTAGCAACTAGGATGGGTAAGGGTAAAGGTTCTGTAGAAAAGTGGGTAATGAATATTAAGCCAGGTAGAATCATATATGAAATGATTGGTATTGATGAGGCTACAGCAAGAGATGCGTTGGCTCTAGCACAAAGTAAATTGCCTTTTAAAACAAAGATTGTAACAAGCGAGAGTGAAAATGAAATTTATTGAATTAAAAGACAAAAATGTAGATGAATTAAAAAAGTTATTAAAAGAAAAGAAGGCAGAGCTCTTCAAACTAAAATTAGAGCTTAAGACAATGCAATTAACAAACCCAAGTCAAATTGCAATGGTAAGAAAGGATATTGCGCGCATTAACACTGCAATATCAGCAAAGAATGAACAAGAAGAGAGGATAAGCTAATGAGTGAAAAACAAGCACATAAGAGAATTATCCAAGGTGAGGTAGTAAGTAAGTCTGGACAAAAGAGTGTGACCATTTTAGTTGAAAGAAAAGTGGTGCATCCAAAGTATAGAAAGATTGTTAAAAGATTTAAGAAATATACAATTCATGATGAAAATAATTCTGCAAAAGTAGGTGATGTAGTTACAGCAATTGAGTGCAGACCTATTTCTAAAACCAAAGCCTTTAAACTTAAAGATATAGTGCTAGTAGGGGTGTGAGATGATACAAAGTTTTACAAGATTAAATGTTGCTGATAATAGTGGTGCCAAGGAAATTATGTGTATAAAAGTTTTGGGTGGTAGCCACAAGCGTTATGCAAGTGTTGGTGATGTGATTGTTGCTTCTGTTAAAAAAGCTATTCCAAATGGAAAAGTGAAAAAAGGACAGGTAGTAAAAGCAGTAATTGTTAGAACAAAGAAAGAGGTGCACAGAGAAAATGGTTCTTTAGTACGATTTGATGATAATGCAGCAGTTATTTTAGATGCAAAGAGAGAACCAATCGGGACAAGGATTTTTGGACCTGTGAGTAGAGAAGTGCGATATGCAAATTTTATGAAGATAGTATCGTTGGCTCCGGAGGTATTATAATGAAAGTTAAGATTAAAAAAGGTGATATGGTAAAAGTTATCGCCGGTGATGATAAGGGAAAGGTAGCTAAAGTTTTGAGTGTTTTCCCTAAAAAATCTCAAGTTATTGTCGAGGGATGCAAGATTGCAAAAAAGGCAATTAAACCAGATGAGAAAAATCCCAAGGGTGGTTTTATATCAAAAGAAATGCCTATTGATATTTCCAATGTAAAGAAAGCTGAGGAGAAGTAAGAAATGTTTGATTTAAAAAGAAAGTATAATGAAGAAATTAAGCAAAAACTTGCTACAGAGCTTGATATTAAAAATCCAATGTTGTTGCCAAGACTTGAGAAGATTGTAATTAGTGTTGGTGCGGGAGATTATGCTAAGGATGCAAAGATTATTCAAAATATTGCTGATACAATTTCTCTAATTGCTGGTCAGAGAGCTGTTATTACATTGGCTAAAAAATCTGTTGCAGGTTTTAAAATGCGTGAAGGAATGCCTATGGGTGTGAAGGTAACTTTACGCGGCAACCAAATGTATAACTTTTTGGAAAAATTAATTGTGATCTCTTTGCCAAGAGTGAAGGATTTTAGAGGTGTTCCTCGCAATGGATTTGATGGAAGAGGAAACTATAACTTTGGTTTAAATGAGCAACTTATGTTCCCAGAAGTTGTATATGATGACATTATGGTAAGTCATGGAATGAATATTACAATGGTTACATCAACAAATAGTGATAAAGAAGCATTCAAGCTTTTAGAAATGCTTGGTATGCCTTTTGCAAAAGGAAGATAATATGGCAAAAAAATCAATGATTGCAAAAACAAAAAGAAAGGCTAAGTTTAGTTCAAGAGCTTACACAAGATGCCAAGTTTGTGGTAGGCCACACTCTGTATATAGAGATTTTGGATTGTGTAGAGTATGTCTAAGAAAGATGGGTAATGAGGGTTTAATACCCGGACTTCGTAAGGCAAGTTGGTAAGGAGTAAAAATATGGTAAATGATATTATTGCAGATTCTTTGACACGAATTAGAAATGCTTCAATGAGAAGATTAGATTCCACAACGCTTTATTATGCAAAAATTGTAGTATCTATTTTGGAAGTATTTAAATCTAAAGGTTTTATCAAAGATTTTAGTGTAAATGATAAAGATGGTAAGCAGTCAATTTTAGTTCAGTTGGCTTATGATGATAGAGGTTGCTCTATGATTAATGAGATTAAAAGAATTAGTAAGCCAGGTAGAAGAGTGTATAAAAGCCATACAGAACTAAAAAGATTTAAAAATGGTTATGGAACTATCGTAGTGAGCACAAATAAAGGTGTGATCGGGAATGAGGAAGCCTATAAGGCAAATGTTGGCGGTGAAGCGCTTTGTAGTATATGGTAGGAGAATAATATGTCAAGAGTTGGAAAAAAACCTATTAGCATCCCAAGCACTGTTGAAGTGAGCGTTGAAGGGAGCAAAATTGTGTTTAAAAGCAATAAAATGCAAAAAGAGTTAGAAACATATGGAAGAGTTCAAATTGATTATAGCAATAATGAACTTAGTTTTAAGTCCATAGACCAAGAACCACAATCTCGTGCATATTGGGGAACATATAGAGCATTGGCAAATAATATTGTTATTGGTATAACCACAGGTTTTACAAAAGTTTTAGAAGTAAATGGTGTGGGTTATAAGGTTGCTGTATCTGGAAAAACCTTAGAACTTGCCCTAGGCTTTTCGCACCCTGTAAAATACCCAATTCCAGATGGAATTGAGATGAGTGTTGAGAAGAATCTAATTACTATAAAGGGAAGTGATAAGCAACAAGTAGGTCAAATTGCTGCAGAAATTAGAGAATTTCGTCCTCCTGAGCCATACAAAGGCAAGGGTATTAAGTATAGTGATGAAGTTATTATCCGAAAAGCTGGTAAAACTGCTAAGAAGTAAGGGAAGGTTGATAGTATGACAAGTAAGATTTTAGCAAGAAAAAAAAGATTAAGAGATAAAAGAAAGCTAAGAATTAGAAGCTCTATTTTTGGGACAGCTACTAAGCCAAGAATCAGTATTTTTAGATCAAATAAATATCTCTATGCACAAGCAATTGATGATCAAAAGCAAGTAACATTAGCATGTGTAGATGGTAAAAAAATGAAATTAGGTAACAATAAGGAAAATGCAAAGGAGATTGCAAAGACCTTTGCTCAAACTCTAAAAGATCTTAATATTACTACAGTAGTGTTTGATAGAAATGGTTACTTATATCATGGCGTTGTTGCTGCTTTTGCAGAATCACTTAGAGAAAATGGTATTACGCTGTAAAGGAAGAAAATGGAAATTAATAGAGAAGAATTTAGCGAGGTTGTTGTAAATATTGGTAGGGTGACAAAAGTTGTTAAAGGTGGAAGAAGATTCCGCTTTAACGCTTTAGTGGTTGTTGGTAACAAAAATGGACTTGTTGGATTTGGTCTTGGAAAAGCAAAAGAAGTGCCTGATGCAATCAAAAAGGCAGTTGATGATGCTTTTAAAAATATTATTCAGATCAATATTAAAGGAACTACGATTGCTCATGATATTGAGCATAAGTATAATGCAAGTAGAATTTTATTAAAACCTGCAAGTGAGGGAACTGGTATTATTGCTGGTGGTTCTGCAAGACCTGTAATTGAATTAGCAGGGATTAAAGATATTCTTACTAAATCTCTTGGCTCTAATAATCCTTATAATGTTGTGAGAGCTACAGTTGATGCTTTAGCAAGAATTAAGGCATAAGTAAAGGAGTAAGTAATGGCATTAGAAAATATTAAACCTGCACAAGGTAGTGTAAAAGATATTAAGAGAGTTGGTAGAGGCCAAGGTAGTGGTATGGGAAAAACCTCTACAAGGGGTGGAAAAGGACAGACTGCAAGAACAGGTTATAAGGCTAAAAGAGGTTTTGAAGGTGGTCAGCAACCACTACAAAGAAGATTGCCAAAAGTTGGCTTTAGAGTACAAAATGAAAAACCTTATGTAATCAATACTGATAGAATCTTAGTCTTAAAGGATTTATCAGAGCTTACTTTTGAAAGCATTAAAGGTGTTCATAAATTTCCAAAATACACTAAGCAGATTAAACTTATTGGAAAAAATGCAAGTGAGTTAAAAACTAAAATAAAAGATGAGCGTATTATCACTAGTGGTAATTGAGAATGAGTAAATCTATAGTTAATAAAATTCTTATTACTTTATTATTCTTGTTTGCATATAGGGTATTGGCATATATTCCCATCCCAGGTGTAGATGTTGAAGTAATCAAGGAGTTCTTTAGGTCAGCAGGGGGCTCTCAAAATGCACTGGGATTATTTAATATGTTTAGTGGTCATGCAGTAGAGCGCTTGAGTATTATTTCTCTAGGGATTATGCCTTATATTACAGCTTCGATTGTAATGGAATTATTAGCAGCAACATTTTCTGGATTAGCAAAGATGAAAAAAGAGCGTGATGGTATGCAAAAGTATATGCAAATTGTGCGTTATCTAACAATAGTGGTTACTATTGTGCAAGCTATCAGTGTATCTTTCTTATTAAAGAATATGGGAAATTCTGGTAATGGCGCTGTGATGATTGATATGCAAACATTTATAGTTCTTGCAGTTTTTTCAATGCTAACAGGTACGATGCTCTTAATGTGGATTGGAGAACAAATTACACAAAGAGGAATTGGCAATGGTGTTAGCTTAATTATTTTCTCTGGTATTGTGTCTGGAATTCCATCTGCTATAGAGGGGACATTTGGATTGGTTAATACAGGAGAGATCAATTATCTTGTTTTAATTGCTCTTATTGCAATTATTATCTTTACTGTTTTGGCTATTATTTATGTTGAGTCTGGAGAGAGAAGGATACCGGTTTCATATGCGCGTAAGGTAATTATGCAAAATCAAGGTAAGATGAGGGTAATGAATTTTATTCCCATTAAAATTAATTTAAGTGGGGTAATTCCTCCAATTTTTGCTTCTGCAATTTTGGTTTTTCCCTCAACAATTTTACACGCCTCTTCAAATGAAATTTTAAAATCTATTGCTGATTTTCTGGGGCCAGATAAATATACTTATAACATTTTAATGTTTTTACTCGTGATATTTTTTGCTTATTTTTATGCTTCTATTGCATTTAATTCTAAGGATATTGCTGAGAACTTAAAGAGACAGGGAGGATACATTCCAGGTATGAGACCAGGAGAAGGAACTGTTCATTTTTTAAATAATGTAGCAGGTCGTCTTACTTTCTTTGGTTCTTTGTATTTGGCTTTGATATCAACTTTGCCTTGGATTTTAGTAAAAAGTATGGGCGTTCCTTTTTATTTTGGTGGAACTGCAGTATTGATTGTGGTTCAAGTTGCAATTGATACGATGCGAAAAATTGAAGCTCAGGTTTATATGAATAAGTATAAAACATTAAGTGTTACAGGTTTTTGATGGCAATTGCAATACGAAGTTTAAATGAAATTGAGAAATTACGCCTCGCAAGCCAGGTTGTAGGTAAAACACTTGAGTATATACAGGGTTTTATCCAACCTGGAATATCACTTTTAGAGCTTGATCGTTTAGTTGAGCAATATATTCTTTCTTGTGGTGCAAGACCTGCTTTTAAAGGCTTATACGGTTTTCCTAATGCTGCTTGTATTTCTGTAAATGAAGTTATCATTCATGGTATTCCATCTTCTTATTGCTTGAAAAATGGGGATATTGTAGGGATTGACATTGGAACAGAGATAGATGGATGGTATGGGGATGGTGCTATAACTGTTGGAGTAGGAAGTATTTCACAACAAGATAAAAGGTTGATTGATTGTGCTAAGGATACTCTTATGGAAGCAATTTCTAATATTCACGAGGGGATGTATTTCAAAGAGTTAAGCAAGATGATACAAGATTCTATTTTTAATAAAGGGTTTGTTCCATTAAGGGAGTATTGTGGTCATGGTATTGGGAGAAAGCCTCACGATGAACCTAGTATTTTAAATTATATTGATACTCCTAACTATAGGCAGGGACCTAAAATTAAAAATGGTATGGTATTTTGTATTGAACCTATGATTTGTAACAGAAGTGGTAACCCAAAAATTTTAAGCGATGGTTGGAGTGTTGTATCAGAAGATGGACTGCGAGGAAGTCATTATGAACACACAGTTGCTATTATTAATGGGGTTGCAGAAATTTTAACGGAGGTTTGAGTGGCAAAAGATGATGTGATTGAAATTGATGGCAAGGTTGTGGAAGCATTACCAAATGCTACCTTTAGAGTAGAGCTAGATAATGGACATATAGTTTTATGTCATATATCTGGAAAAATGAGGATGCATTACATCAAGATTTTACCTGGAGACAAGGTAAAAATCGAATTAACTCCCTATAGTTTAGATAAAGGAAGAATTACTTTTAGGTATAAATAAGAAGTTTTTAAACTTTTTTATACTATAATTCACACTTTTATTCTGAACTTTTTTGTAGGGATAATAAACTAAAGTGTGCATAGCACCTAAGGAGTTTTAAATGAAAGTGAGACCATCGGTCAAAAAAATGTGTGACAAATGTAAGGTCATTAAGAGAAAAGGCGTAGTTCGTGTGATATGTTCTACCCCTAAACATAAACAAAGACAAGGATAAAACATGGCTAGAATTGCTGGTGTAGATTTGCCAAAAAAGAAAAGAGTAGAGTATGCTCTAACATATATTTATGGTATTGGGTTAAAAACCTCAAGAGATATTCTTAATGCTGTAAATATTTCTTTTGATAAGCGAGTTAATGATCTCAGCGAGGATGAAGTTTCAACAATCGCAAAAAAGATTCAAGAGAGCTACATGGTTGAGGGTGATTTGAGAAAAAAAGTTCAAATGGATATAAAAGCCCTGATGGATTTAGGAAATTATCGTGGTTTAAGACATAGAAAAGGCTTGCCTGTCCGTGGTCAAACAACCAAAAACAATGCCCGAACAAGAAAGGGCAAGAAAAAAACTGTTGGTAGCAAGTAAGGAGGCATACAATGGCTAAGAGAAATATAGCGACAAAGAAGCGTATTGTCAGAAAAAATATTGCAAAGGGTATTGTGTGTATCTCAGCTTCTTTCAATAACACAAATGTAACAGTAACCGATGAAATGGGTAATGTAATTTGCTGGGCTACAGCTGGAGGACTTGGTTTTAAGGGTTCAAAGAAATCTACTCCTTATGCAGCACAACAAGCTGTTGAGAGTGCAATGCTAAAAGCTAAAGAGCATGGAATTAAAGAGGTAGGGATTAAAGTTCAAGGACCAGGTAGTGGGAGAGAAACAGCAATCAAAAGTGTAGGTGTAATTGAAGGAATTAAAGTATTGTGGATAAAAGATGTTACTCCACTACCTCATAATGGTTGTAGACCACCAAAAAGAAGAAGAGTATAAGGGGCAAGAATATGGCAAGATATAGAGGACCTGTTGAAAAGTTAGAAAGAAGATTTGGAGTTTCTCTTGCGCTTAAGGGTGAGAGAAGATTATCTGGCAAGAGTGCCTTAGATAAGAGACCATATGGACCAGGACAGCATGGTCAAAAAAGAGGGAAGGTTTCTGAGTATGGTTTGCAACTCCGTGAAAAGCAAAAAGCAAAAGTAATGTATGGTGTTTCTGAAAAGCAGTTTAGATCTATTTTTGCTGAAGCAAACAGATTAGAAGGAAATACAGGAGAAAATCTAATCCGCTTGATTGAGAGAAGGTTGGATAATGTCGTTTATAGAATGGGGTTTGCTACGACAAGAAGATTTGCGCGTCAGCTTGTAACTCATGGACATATTCTTGTAGATGGTAAAAAAGTGGATATTCCTTCATTCTTTGTAAAGCAAGGACAAAAGATTGAGATTTCTCAAAAAATAAAGGATAATCCACAAGTTGTTCGTGCTATTGATTTAACTTCACAAACTGGTATTTCACCTTGGGTAGATGTTGACAAGGAAAAGAGATTTGGAATTTTTACGAGATATCCAGAGAGAGAAGAGGTTGTTATTCCAATTGAGGAAAGACTTATCGTAGAGTTATATTCTAAGTAATCGGAGTAAGTAATGAAGACTATTAAGACAACACCATATATCCCTACTACTATTGAGGTAGAGGAGTTAGGGAAGAATAAAGTGAGGGTAATGGCTTATCCATTTGAGTCTGGATATGCTGTTACTTTAGCTCATCCTTTAAGAAGATTACTTTTGTCAAGTTCTGTTGGATTTGCTCCAATCGCTTTAAAGATTGAAGGGGTTTCGCATGAGTTTGATTCAATAAGAGGGATTGTTGAGGATGTTTCTCCTTTTATTGTTAACCTTAAAAATATTCGCTTTTTAAATAAGGTTGATATGGATGCAGAGGATAGGATTACTCTAAATTACTCTTTTAAGGGACCATTGGTTTTAATGGGATCTCATCTTGTAAATGATCAAATTGATGTAGTAAATCAAGATGCCATATTGGCTACAATTAATGAAGATGCTGTATTGAATTTTTCTGTTATTGTACAAAGAGGTATAGGTTATGTACCTAGTGAAGATATCAGAGGATTGATTCCTGAGGATTATATTCCACTTGATGCATACTTTACTCCTGTAAGAAAAGCAATGTATGAGATTGAGAATGTTTTAGTAGAGGATAATCCAACTTATGAAAAAATTATTTTTGATGTTGAAACTGATGGACAGATTGATCCTTATGAAGCTTTCAAACAAGCAATAGCGATTATGCATTCTCAAATGAGTATTTTTGGTGCAGATATCAGTTCTGTTCCTATGGCGCAGAAAGGAAATATTGAAGATAATTTTGATTTTAAGGATTTGATGATTAAGCTTGATAGCTTAAATCTAAGTGCTAGATGTTTTAATTGTCTAGATAGAATTGGTATTCGCTATATTGGTGAACTTGTTTTAATGAGTGAGAATGATTTAAAAAATGTGAAGAATATGGGTAAAAAATCTTATGATGAGATTGCAGAAAAACTTCAAGAGCTCGGATATCCAGTAGGAACAGAGTTGGAGGAAGATAAGAAGCTAGCCCTTAGCAAGAAGATTGCAAAATTAAAAGCTTAAGGAAAATGAGATGAGACATAATCATGATTACAGAAAACTAGGAAGAACTTCTTCTCACAGAAAAGCTCTTCTTAAAAATTTATCTATTGCACTTATTGAGCATGGAAAGATAGAAACAGGTATTTTTAAGGCTAAAGAATTACAGTCTTATATTGAGAAATTAGTTACTACAGCAAGAGTAGGTGATTTTAACGCTCACAGAGCTGTTTTTGCAGTATTACAAAATAAGAGTGCAACTAAGAAAATTATCACTGAAATTGCTCCAAAATATAAAGATAGAAATGGTGGATATACAAGGATTCAAAGAACTAGAGTAAGAAGAGGTGATGCTTCTACCTTGGCTGTGATTGAATTTGTATAAAGAGAGATACTTTAGGGGAAACCCCCCTAGAATATCCCCCCTCCTATTAACTTTTAATAACCTGACTTTTTCTTAATCTTTTAATAATTTTTACTAACTTGTGCTTGAGTTTCTATTTTGTTTAACCAAATAAAAACTTCTACAGTACTACTATAGAGTTCTTGAGGAATTTCATCATCAATCTCAATTTTTAGTAGAGAATCAACTAGGGCACGATTACTAAATAAAGGAACATCAAACTCTTTTGCCTTTTGGATTATTTTTTCTGCAATGGCACCTTTTCCCGAAGCTACAACTTTTGGTGCATGATCTATTTGTTTTTGATAAGAAAGTGCTGCTGCTTTTTTCATGATTTAATATTTTAAGACCTGAAAGTCAAAATCACTCCAACTATTTGTTTTATTTTGTTGTTTTTGTAAAAGATGATAAACACTTCGTACTAATATGTCAGTTTCTATATTTACTCTTCTATTAATTTGATAAGAATGAAAAAGTGTGTTCTGATATGTATGAGGGATGATTGTGACTTGAAAACTATCTTGATAGACTTCTGATATAGTTAAGCTAATTCCATCTATTGCAATTGAACCCTTAGGAATGCATAAAAGTAGTATGGATTTAGGAGCTTGGATGGTAAATTCTACTTGATTTGCAATCTTTTTAATTCCTAAAATTTTTCCAACACCATCAATATGCCCTTGTAAAATATGCCCATCCAATCTATCTTGAATTGTAATTGCAGGCTCAATATGAACGCTTTTTGTGTAGTTCTCTAAGGCAATAAGATTCTTTGTATTTTGGCTTAACTCTAGAGCAAACCCATCTTGGGTATTTTTGATAACTGTAAGACAGGTTCCATTGACTGCAATACTATCACCTATATTTGGCTTATGTTTTGATTGGAGAGTAAGAATATTATTTTTAAAATCTTTAACTAATGCAATTTCGCGTATTACTCCACTAAACACTTTTTTCCTTTTATGCGTTAAAATAGCACAAAATTTTAACAAAATAAAATAAGGAAAAACAATGTTTATTGATACGCATTGTCATCTCAATGATGAAAAGTTTCATCAAGATATAGATAAGGTAATTTTAAATGCTACAGATGCAAATATAGGAAAAATAATCATACCAGGAGCAGATCCAAGAGAACTAAAAAAGGCTATTGTACTTGCACAAAAATATGAGCATGTCTATTTTGCTGTAGGAATACATCCTTATGATCTAGAGTATGGAGATACGCAAGAGCTAAAAAAATTTATTAACCATCCAAAGTGTGTTGCAGTGGGTGAGTGTGGGTTGGATTATTTTAGATTGCCTCATGATGGCGTAGAAGAATATAAGGCCTATCAAAAAAAGAGATTTATGGAACAAATACTTTTGGCAATAGAATTTGATAAACCCTTGATATTGCATGTCAGAGAAGCAAGTCATGATGCTTTTGAGATTTTAAGTAAGTTTTCACAGATTAGGGGGGTATTGCATTGCTATAATGCAGATGAAATACTTTTAAAGTTAAAGGATAATTTTTATTATGGCATTGGTGGAGTATGCACTTTTACTAATTCAAAAAAAATCATTAATGTTTTACCAAAGATTCCTTTAGAGCGATTATTGTTAGAAACTGATGCACCTTATCTTACACCCACTCCATTTAGAGGACATCGTAATGAGCCTGCTTATATTCCTCTAATTGCAAAAAAAATTGCTGAGATTTTGAGCATTCCCTTACAAGATGTTCAGAGTATTACAACACAAAATGCACAAAAATTATTTAGGATTTAGCTATAAGTTAAGCAAAAATGAAGTAAAATAAGGGTTTTTATTTGAAGGAGTAGAGTGTTTAAAATTAGATTACTAGGCTTAGTTTTTGTAACTTTGGCACCATTATTTGGAGATTTTAATCGTTTACTCCATGATCGTTATAGCGAGGGCATTTTAAATTCTTTTGGAGTAAGTGGGAGCTTTTTAACAAAACTTCAACAAAAAAATATTACAAATCCAAATCGTTTATATACAAAATGGGATTTCTTCTTAGAGCAATTTGATAATGGGTATGAATTTATCCCTGTTTTACGCTCCATTATGGTTGAAGCAGGCATACCTCAAGAGTTTTTATTTTTAGCAATGGCAGAATCTGGTTTTTCTGTTCGTGCATATAGCTCAAAAAAAGCAGCAGGTATTTGGCAAATTATGCCAAATACTGCCAAGAGCTTGGGACTAAAAATTAATGAATATATTGATGAAAGAAGAGACCCAATAAAAAGTACCCAAGCAGCGGCTAGATATCTAAGATATCTTTATAAGAATACAGGAGAATGGTATTTGGCTGCTATGGCTTATAATTGTGGTATTGGGAGATTAAAAAAAGCAATCCAAAAAGCTGGAAGTAGTGATATAGAGGTTTTATTGGATGAAGAAAAAAAATATGTTCCAAAAGAAACCAGGGAATATATTAGA
Organism: Helicobacter sp. 'house sparrow 1'; assembly: GCF_900199585.1. NCBI lineage: Bacteria > Pseudomonadati > Campylobacterota > Epsilonproteobacteria > Campylobacterales > Helicobacteraceae > Helicobacter > Helicobacter sp. 'house sparrow 1'. Next base: position 23,582 of record NZ_FZQY01000011.1, read on the forward strand.
ATGATTCTAGAGATGTCTTTAGCTTTTAATAACTATGAGAGACTTCAAAGTAGTGATAAAAAATACCTTTTAAATCGTGGAGCCAATGATAGTATCGTTGGAGTCAAAATAAAATCAGGAACCACTCTGGAATATATTGCAGAACAATTGGATATGTCCCTAGTGGATCTAAAAAAATACAATCGGCAATTTAGATACAACTTCTTACCTCCAGGAGGGGGTGACTACACAGTTTATATTCCTTATGAAAAGCTCTCATATTTCCGACAAGCTTATATTCCTGATGAGAATCCTAATAAGATATTTGTGTTGCATCAGATTAAAAAAGGCGATACTCTTTATGCGCTGGCAAAAAAATATAATGTAAGTATTGAAAAAATCAAGATTGCCAACCAGATGGATAAGGTTTCTTTGAAGATAAATCAAAAAATCATTATTCCGGTAGTTCGCGAAGAGAATAAAAAAGTCGCTCATAAGGGAAGTTATTGAAACGATTTGCCCCCCTTATTATAACTGTGGGAATTTTTTTTTGGGGATGCGCACCTCAGAGTTCTTATAAAGGCGGAGTAGGAGCCTTTAAAGAGTATGAAGGCTACCAAGAATGGAAGAATAAGGGATATACCTTAAACTTTTCTAATCAAGATTATGGAGACTATACGCAAAATTTCTCTGGTGGAAATATCCCCTCAGATATTTTTAATAAAGATTCCTCTATGATGAATGGTATGAGAGAATCTGCAGCAATCCAGAGAGCCACGATGAGGCCTTATAAGATCGCGGGGAAGTGGTATTATCCTAGTCGTGTAGATGTGGGTGATATTTTTGATGGTATCGCAAGTTGGTATGGCCCCAATTTCCATGACAAAAAAACCTCAAATGGTGAAGTTTATAATATGTATGCACATACAGCAGCGAGTAAAACTTTGCCTATGAATACAATTGTTAAAGTGTATAACAAAGAAAATGGAAAGATTACAATTGTAAGAATCAATGATAGGGGACCCTTTGTTGATGGAAGAATTATTGATCTATCTAATGTAGCAGCGCATGATATTGGAATGGTAGATAAAGGGACTGCACAGGTAAGAATTGAAGTGATTGGTTTTGGTGGAATGGTGGCAAAGAATTATGAAAAGAAATTTCAAAAAGACTTACAAAAGGCTTCAAGCGAACTGAGCAGTGAGTTTAAAGTGGGAGATTCTGAGGAGGCTGTAGAGGGTGGTAATTTTGCTCTCCAAGTAGGGGCTTTTAAGCGTGAAGAGGGTGCCAATGAGGTAAAACAAAGATTTGAAAGGATTATTCAAAATAACACAAATGGCTATAGTGTAGAAATTAGAAAAGATGAAAAGCTTTATCGTGTATTTGTGAAAGGTTTTCGTAGTGAAGATGAAGCAAGTGATTTTGGATTAAATAATGAGCTGGAGAATCCTATTGTAGTAAGAGAATAGGATAAATTTTTAAGCAAGACAATAAAATAAGGTGATGGTAAAATTAAAATAATTCTTCATGGTAGTAGGTTTGGAATAAAAGATATAGTGAAGAAGGCTATGGAATTGCAATAAGAGATAATTAAGAGGGGGTAATTTTCATATGCGGAGTTTTGAAAAAGTAGATATGATAACAAATAAACACAGAGTACCATTAATCTAAAAAAAATTAAAGAGGGGAGAAAATTAGTGTTTTTGATGATAAAAAATTTTAGGGTATTTATGATTGCATTACATAGGGTGTTTGATCTATGTGATAAGATTGTGATACGAAATATAAAGGGATGTATATGATTGAACTTTTGTTGCTTGATATGGATGGGACTTTAACAGATGGTAAGCTTTATTATCTACATACAAGAGAGGAGTTTAAGGCATTTAATGTTCAAGATGGTATGGGGATTACTTGTTGGCTTGAGCTTAAAAAGAAAATTGCAATAATTTCTGGAAGAGCTTCTCAAAGTGCTATGGCACGGACAAAAGACTTGGGGATAGATGAATGTTTTTTTGGGATAAAAGATAAAGGAGAAGTTGCACTAGAGCTTATGAAAAAATATAAACTTCAAGCAGACCAGGTTGCTTGTATGGGTGATGATATTAATGACTTGTTAATGTTTGATGTTTGTGGATTAAAGATAGCACCCGCAAATGCTGTGCAAAGAGTAAAAGAAAATGCTGATTTGATATTAAATCATAGCGGTGGTGAAGGTGCTGTCAGGGAAGCCATTGATTATATATTACAAAAAGAAGGATTAGAGGGAAAGGTTCTTGAATTTTTTAAAAAATAATACAATTTTATGTTTTTTTTTAGTTCTGCTGTTTATTACAATTTTTGCTTTATTCTCTTTCAAGCCAAGGGGAGAAGTCTTTGCTGATGTAGATGGTGTTGATATTGCAAAGATAGATGTGCATAACTTTACAATGCATCAAATGAAAAAGGATGTAATTGATACTCTCATACAAGGGCAGGATGCAACGCAGTATCAAGGGTATGAAGTTTTTAAAAATATTACTGTGAGTAGAAGCTTAGAAAATAATTTAATTGAAACAATTAGTAGTAAGTATGTGCATCGAAAGAAAGATATTTATAGTTTTTATGATGGAGTTGATTATAAGCGTAGTGATGGATTTGCATTTTATTCCCAAGCAGGAGTTTTGAATCTTGATAGGGAGCTTTTTAAGGGAAAGGGTAATTTTAGGCTACGCAATAAAGATGGAAATGTGAGGGGCAAAGACATTGTTTATGATAGAAAAAATGCTATGATTTTTGCTCAAAAGATTCAAGCAGAAACCATTTTAGAGGGTGATAAGTGAAAAGAAGTATCTTTTTTATGCTATTTGCTTTAAGCTATATGTTTGGTGCGGAATTGCTTGAAATTAGTGCAGATAGATTCTCAAGTAATGAAAAAACAGGGGAAAGTATTGTTGAGGGGAATGTCCGTGTTACAAAAGGTCGAGATAAGCTTGATGCAAAAAAAATGTTTGTTTATACCAATGAAAAGAGACAGTTGGTTAAAATAGTTGCACAAGGGAGTGTTATGTTCTCTATCACCACACAAGATGGTAGAAAAATGAATGGAAAAACAGAAACACTAACCTATAATGCAGTAGATGGGGAATATCATCTTCAAAAAAATGCAGAGATTCAAGAGGAGGGAAAGGAGAATAGTATTAGAGGAGATGAGATCTTTTTAAATAATAAAACAGGTTATATCAATGTGGTAGGAAATAAAAATAAGCCTGCTAAATTAATTTTTAATCTTGAAGAAACCAAACAATGATACAGGTTAAGAAATCTTATTTTTTAACTTCTGCTAAGACTTTATCTTCGTGTCCTCCTGCAGAGATTGCAGAGGTTGCATTACTTGGAAGAAGTAATGTTGGCAAAAGCACTTTTATTAATCTGATTTTAGATTCTGCTAAGTTGGCAAAGAGTTCTTCTACTCCAGGTAAAACCCAGTTAATTAATTTTTTTAAAACCTGTTGGAGATATAAAGAACAAGATTTTAATTTTTGTTTTGTAGATTTGCCTGGGTTTGGATATGCCAAGATTTCAAAACAAATAAAACAGGAATGGGAAAAAAATCTTTGGTTTTTTTTACAAAATCGCTCTTCGATTAAGTTGTTTATCCATCTTATTGATTCTAGACATCAAGACTTGGAGATTGATAAGAGGGTTTATGAGGTTTTAGCTTCTCATTGTCGCGGAGATCAAAGAATATTGAAAATCTATACAAAGTGTGACAAGATTACATCAAATCAAAGAGGAGCTCTCATCCAGAAAAATGGAGTTATTATAAGCAGTAATGAAGCTATTTTAAAAAAGCACTCTCTTTCTAAAAATACAGTGAGAGAGGCTATCTTGCATCAGGTTTTTGAAAATGATAGTTTATAAAAAACCCTGTGTAGAGGATGTGGATTCTATCTTTTTAATCCTTCAAAAAGAGGTAGAAAAAGGCCTTGTTTTGTTTAAGAGCAAGGAGGATATTTTAAAAGACATCCGCTCTTATTTTGTTGCAAAAGATGGAGATAGGGTTGTTGGATTTTGTGCCTTGAGAATCTATACTCAAGATCTTGCAGAAATTAGAAGCCTTGTAGTTGATGAAGCTTATCGAAAGCAAGGTATTGCAAAAAAACTAATCTTGCATAATTTGCAAGAAGGAGAAGAGTTAGGAATTAAAAGCTTTCTTGTTTTGACTTATAGACCAAATTTGTTTAAACTTCTAGGATTTAAAGAAATACAAAAGGATGAGGTGCCTCATCAAAAAATATGGGCGGATTGTGTTGTATGCAAGAATTTTCCAGTATGTCAAGAAATAGCTCTGTTAAAAACATTATAGCTAATGTAATTCTTTTAGTTGTTTTTGTTTGCTACCTATCTTTAAGCAGTATTTATGTGATTTTTCCACCATTATTGGGTATTTTGTTTGCAAAATATATCAGGGACTGTAGGGAAGCAAATTTTTTTGGAATGTTTATAGTTTTGCTTTTGTGTGTATTTTTTGAATTAGAAAAATCAAATATGATTGGTCCTTTGTATCTGCTTTTTTTGTTTTTGTCTTATGTGGTTTCAAAAACTGCTCTGATTTTGCAAGAAACAACTAGGATGTTTCGATTGATTTATGTTTTCTTGCCCTATATTTTTTATTTTTTTATTTTGCAAAGCTTGACAATTATAAATCATCAACCACCTATCCCTTTTAATGCATTGGTTTTATGGTATTTATTTTGTGAGAGTGTGATTATATTATGGAAAAAATAAATTTTAGAATCACTGTTATTGTTGTATTCTTTATCGTGATTTGGTGTATTTTATTATTGCGTATTTTTGCAATCAGCATTCAGTCTAACCAATATTATACACAGCTTGCACAAAAGAATATTACAAGAAAAGATATCGATGTTCCATTTAGGGGTCTAATTAGGGATAGAAATGGAACTCTGGTTGCACTAAATCAACTAGGCTTTTCAATTTCTTTTGATCCTTATTTGAAAAAACAACAACTAAAAGAACAGATTGAGTTTTTGTTGAAATGCTTTCCAGAATTAAAACCACAAGATATAGAAAAAAATTATATGCGTGAGAGATCCTCTTACAATCATACGCCCATTAAGGTTGTGAAGTTTCTTGATTATGAAAGAGTGCAAAAAAAATATGCCTATCTCATTCAAAATCCTTTTATTTTTGTAGAACCATCTTCAAGGCGCCATTATCCTTTTAACTCTAGCGCATCTCATATTATTGGGTATGTAGGGGCTAGCGATGAGGGAGATTTAGCTAAAAATAGTGTTAGTAAATATACAGGTGTGGTTGGAAAAACAGGAATTGAGAAAAAATACAATTCATTTTTGCAAGGTGAGATTGGAGAGAAAATTGTTACAGTAGATTCTCATAACCGGATAGTGTCTGTGAGATATGAAAAGGATAGTGCAAGTCAAAATGAGTTGAGTATCACCATTGATATGAGATTGCAAAAGATTGCAGATGAGGCATTTTTAGGCAAAAATGGTGCTGTGATTGTAATGGATGTAAAAACAGGAGAGATCTTAGTTGCAGGGAGTTATCCAGAATACAATCTTAATGACTTTGTAGGAGGGATAAGTCACGCAAAATGGAATGCCTTGCAAGAAGATCTCTCAAATCCACTTCTAAATAAGCTTGTAAATGGGCTTTATGCTCCAGGATCTGTTATAAAAATGGGAATGGCACTCGCACTCCTTGAATATGCTGGAATTAATGAGCGTACTTTGATTGATACACCAGGGTATATTGAGCTTGGAGGAAGAAAATTTAGAGATTGGAAGGTAGGAGGGCATGGAAAAAGTGATGTGGTAAAGGCTATTAGAGAATCTGTAGATGTGTATTTTTATAAATTATCCCAACAAGCAGGAATGACTAATATTGCTAATGTTTTAGGTGAAATGGGGTTTGGACAAAAAACAGGAGTAGATTTGCCTAATGAATTTGTGGGAATTCTTCCAAGTCCTGAGTGGAAAATGTCAAAAGGCCAGCCCTGGTATTTAGGAGATACAGTTGTAACTTCAATTGGGCAAGGTTCTTTTTTGGTTACTCCAATGCAAATTGCAAGATATACAGGGTTGATGGCTACAGGATTGTTGGTTACTCCACATTTTGCAAAATCTTTTCGAAATATCGCAAGTGAATTTGAAGTAAAAGATGTGCTAAATGATTTTCAAAAATCAAAAATTAAGTTCATACAAGAAGGAATGTATCAAGCTTGTAATGCACATGGAGGAACAGCTAGAAGATCTACAGTAGATTCTTTGGTATCCATTGCATGTAAAACAGGAACAGCACAGGTTGTAAGTATTCCGCAAAATATTAAAGTGCGGATTAAAGAGAGCGAGTTACCTTATTATCACAGATCGCATGCTTGGATGACAGGATATGCTCCCTATAAGAATCCAAAGTATGCAATTACAGTTTTTATCGAACATGGAGAGAGTGGAGGAAATGCAGGCCCTATTATGGCAAAGATGGTAAATGCACTTAAGAAGTATCACTACATCAAGTAAAAATTCAAAAGTGAGGGTAGAAAAGATTTCTTTGTCCCAATTCCACCCTAATATAAGGACTTAAATATTAATGTAAGAAATGTCTGATTCCACTAAAGTATAAAGCAATATTATTTGCATCAGCACATTGGATAATTTCATCATCTCGGATACTTCCTCCAGGCTCAATAATTGCCTTTACTCCTATGCTTGCAGCCATTTCAATACTATCTTTAAAAGGGAAAAAAGCTTCAGAAGCTAAAACACAACCTTCAAGATCTAAACCCATCTCTTTTGCTTTTTTTATGGCTGCATAAGAGGCATCAATACGACTAGTCATTCCCATACCAATTGCTACCAATGCTTGATTTTTAACATAAGCAACACAATTGGATTTGGTTAAAGCAGCAATGATATATGCAATTTCTAAGTCTTCTAAGGTTTTTTCTGAAGCAGAAATTTTTCCCATTTGCTTGGAGTTTTTAACTTCATCATCTAATATTTTGTCATTTTGTTGATAAACCAATCCACCCTCAATACGCTTAAAATCATATAAATCTCTATGCTGATATAAAATTCCCTCACCAAAGCTAAAAATTTTGGTTCTTTTTTTATTTTCAAAAATTTTTAGGGCTTCCTTTGTAATCCCCGCACTTACTAAAACCTCAATATAGGTTTTTGATATTTCAATTGCTAATTCTTCATCAATTACCCCATTTACTGCGACAACACCACCATAAGCACTGATATTATCACATTTTAAAGCCTCTTGATAACTTTGGAGCAAGCTGTCTTTGATTGCAAAGCCACAGGGGTTACCATGTTTTATAATGCTTACAGCCTTTGCATCTTTAAAGCTAGAAGCAAGTTTGATGGCTGCATTAATATCTGTAAGATTATTAAAACTAGCTTCACCTTTTAGGATTTTTAAATGGTTTTTATAAATACTATTAAACTCATAGAAAGCACCCTTTTGATGAGGATTTTCTCCATATCTTGTGGGGAATACTTTTTTAGCACAGATAAAAACATTTTCTCCAAATCCATTATGATATTTTTGATTCATATAATTTGCAATAACTGCATCATAGTATGCTGTATGATTAAAGGCTTTAATCATCATCTCTCTTCTAAACTCTAGTGTGTTTTGATTATTTTTTAATCTTTCTAGCACTAAGGAATAATCATCTTTGTTTGTTATAACAAGAACATCTTTAAAATTTTTTGCTGCTGCCCTAATCATAGTAGGGCCTCCGATATCTATATTTTCAATAATAGTTTCAAAATCATCGGTTTTTTGAATAGTTTCTTCAAAAGGATAGAGATTTACACATACAATATCTATTGCTTCTATACCCTTTTGCTTTGCAATTTCCACATCGGCTTTTTTATCTCTCTGGTATAGGATTCCACCATGTATTTTTGGATGCAAGGTCTTTACTCTTCCTTCAAACATCTCTTCACTTTGTGTATAGTTTCCGATATCTAGAGCTTCAACCCCATTATCTTGTAGAGTTTTTAGTGTCCCTCCTGTGCTTAAAATTGTAAAACCTAATTCTCTTAATCCCTTTGCAAAATCAACAATCCCTTCTTTATTGCTTACGCTTAATAATGCATGCATTGCCATTCATCCTTGAGTAAAATTTATTGCATTATGCCTGATAAAGCCTTAGAATCTCATCAAACAAAAGATCTTTTGATAAAAATTTAATCTCCTTAAACTGATTTTTATTAAAGGTTTTTTGACGTTTTGCAAGTTGCATTGTATGATTGATAATTTGCTCCTTTAGACATTCCAAGTTTATTTTATTTTCTAAAAAATCTATGCATTCTTTTGGGCCTATTGCTTTAAAAGGTTGAGAGGTTTTTTTATATTTTTTCAACAAATTTTCCATTTCTAAAATACCTCCATTAAGAAGCATTTCTTCTGTGCGCTTGATAATTCTTTGTCGCAAAACTTCCCGATTTATATCAATACAAAAAATGTCAATAGGATAGGGAAATGGCAAGGGAGGGTTATCTTTAAAATATTGAGATGGGGGAGTATTTGTGCTAAAAAGTATTTCCAAGCCTTTTTGGATTCTATAACTATCTTGAGGTTTTATGTTTTTAGCAAAAAATTCATCTTTTTCTAGCAAGGTCTTATAAGGATTTTTAAGGCAAGAAATTTGATTTTTAATCTCTTGAGAGATTGGAGGCAATGGACTTAGTCCCTGAATGATGGCTTTGAGATAAAAACTACTTCCACCTACAATCAATAAAATTTTTTTTTGAGTTTCTTTGATTGCTTCTAAAAGAAGATTCTTAAAAATAGTAGCATTGTTTTCTTCAAAGATTTCTAATCGATCAACACCATAATGTGTGATCTCTGTTCTATCCTTTAAACTTGGTTTTGCAGATAAAATATCGATCTCTTTATAAATACTCAAAGAATCTAAAGAAAAAATTTCTGCATCAAGCTCTTTTGCAAGTGAGATTGCAAGATCACTCTTGCCACTCCCACTAGATCCTAAAATGGCTATTAATTTTGGTGCTATAAGTTCCATAGGCAGATTCTAACAAATTTTAGAGATTGAGATTGATGAATAAATTAGAGCATAGGAGAAGAGACCTATGCTTTTAAAAAGATTCCATTTACAACAATTGGCAATATACTCAAGATTCCTAAAAAAATTACTCCAAAGTTTAAGCGATGGTATTGCTTGAGTGCAAGCGAAGTGATAATATATGTTAGAAATCCTCCAGCCAAACCATTTGCAATAGAGTAAGTTAGGGGCATTAAAATAATTGCAAAAAACGCACTAATACCCACGGGTAAATCAGAAAAATCAATATTTTTGATCTCTAAAAACATCAATGCACCCACAACTACCAATGCAGGATAGATTGCAAAATCAGGTATGGAAGCAAAAAGTGGAAATAAGAATAAGCTTAGTGCAAAAAAGAGTGCGCAAAATACAGAAGTTAGACCCGTTCTTCCTCCCTCACTCACGCCACTAGCACTTTCTAAAAAACTTGTTGTGGTGGATACACCAAGACTTGCACCTACAACTGTCGCAGCAGCATCAACACCAAGAGTTCTCTCTAGTGTCTTATCGCCTTTGTTATCCTTATTTTGAAAAAGTCCAATTTTAGCCCCAACACCTGCAAGTGTGCCTAGGGAATCAAATAAATCTAGAATGAGTAGCGAGATGATTGTAGGTATCAGCGCTACACTTAAGATACCCATAAAGTCCATTTTAAGGGCTATTGGTGCAATAGAAGCGGGAATTGAAAAAATACTTTGAGGCAAAGAAGTAAGATTAAAAAAATAACCTAAGACAGAGCAAGAAACAATTCCAATCAAAAATGAAGCATAAATATTTTTAGCACTTAGAAATAAAATAATCATAATCCCAAATAAACCAATCCAAATTTTTGGAGAATTTAGATTCCCTAATTCGGGTAATCCAATGGGAGATATTTGAATAATGCCAAGAGATCTGAGTCCAATTGCGCAGATAAAAGCACCAAGACCACCGGCAAGAGCAAATCTCAAACCAGAAGGAATATTTTTAATCAACCAAGTTCGTAGTTTTGTCAAAGAAACAATTAAAAAGATCACACCAGAGAGAAAAACAGCTCCAAGGGCTTGTTCCCAAGATAAACCCATTCCCTTTACCATTCCATAGGAAAAATATGCATTTAATCCCATTCCAACACTCATTGCCACAGGAACCTTAGCTATGATTCCACTTAGAAGTGTTGCAATAATAGTAGCAAGAGTAACAGCAGTGATTAGAGCTTCTTTGGGCATACCTGAATCTGAGAGAACAGAAGAGGCTACAGGAACAATATAAAGCATTGATAAAAAGGTTGTAAAACCTGCTATAGCTTCAGTCTTTATACTACTTCCGCTTTGTGTGATTTTAAAATATCTATCTAAGAATTGCATAGGACATCCTTGAGTTAAAAATACTAAACTAATGGGAAGAACTAGAAAAAGTCGTGTATTATAATTTATATTTGATTAAAATACCTTTTAATCATTTAAAATATTTTTGATTTTTTTTTATAAAGAGGTAAGAGTAATTTTTAGTAATGTTGAGGTATGTGGATGAGAGTAAGAGAAATTTATGATTTTTTACAGAGTGTTTCACCCTTTGAAAAGCAGGAGGAATGGGATAATGGAGGGTTGCAAATTGGAAGTCTTGAAGATGAAATAGAAGAAATTGTATTGGCACTAGAGGTGGATGATTGGGTGGTGGAGAATCTAAAACCAAAAAGCTTATTAATTGTACATCATCCCTTGATTTTTAAAGGACTAAGGATGTTGGATTTTAGATCTTATCCAAGCTTATTTATTAGGAAAATTATTCAAAAAGAATGTGCTCTTATTGCAATGCATACAAGTTTTGATGTATCCCATCTTAATATTCATGTCGCAAAAGAGATTTTGGGATTTAGGGATGCCAATCAAGATGAAAATGGTATTGTATATGCGCAGTTGCAGACTATGACATTAAAAGAATTAACCCTAAACATAAAACAATCTTTAAGATTACCTCATATAAGATTTTGTGATGCAGGGAATAAAATTTCAAGAGTTGCAGTTGTTTGTGGTTCGGGTTTTTCTCTCTTCTCAAAAATCAAAAATAAGGAAGAATTATGTTTTCTAACAGGAGATGTGAAATATCATGATGCAATGATTGCAAAGGCTTTAGGAGTTAGCACAATTGATATTACACATTATGAGAGTGAAATTGTCTTTGGAGAAATTCTACAAAGAATTTTGCAAAAACAAGGATATAAGGCTATAATTACAAATCCTAAAAATCCATTTACTTACATATAAAGGTAGAAATAATGAATAAACATCTACAGCAGCTTATTGAAGTAGCAAACTTAGATAAAGAGATTGATGCATTAGAACCAAAAATTTTAGAAAAAAGAGCAAAGCTTGATAGGATGCTAAGAGAAAAGGCCTCAAGAGAACAGCAAATTCAAGACTTGCAGGCACAAAAAGAAGAAATAAATCTAAAAATTAGAAGCACCAATAACTTAATTGAGGAAACAGGGATTCATCTAGAGCATATTGCTAAAAAACATCACGAAGTAAAATCAGAAAGAGAACTAAAGGCTTTAAATATTGAAGAAGAGCTTGCAAAAGAGCAACTAACAAAAGCAAATCAAGATATCGAAGTTTTACAAAAAGACATCCAGCTAAAAGATGAGGCTTTGTTGGGATTAGAGGTTCAAAACAAGGAGCTTGATGAAGAAATCAAGCAAGAAGAAATTAGTATTTCTAAAGAAATTGATGTAATCAAAAAAGAGCAAGAGGCACTCTTTCATAAAAAACAGAGTATGTATGAGATGCTAGATCAAAAGCTTGCGGTATTCTATGAAAAGATTAGAAAGTGGGCTAAAAATACCAGTGTAGTTTTAGTAAAAAAACAAGCTTGTGGTGGTTGCTTTATTAAAATCAATGATAGAGTGTTTGCAGAGATAAAACAAAGCAATGATATTGTTACTTGCCCACATTGTGGAAGAATTCTTTATATTGAAAGCTAGAGTTGAGATTTTTTGAATTCTTCTATCTTTTATTTTTAGGAATTATTTACTGCCTATTATCGCCCATTGTTTGTATTTTAATGTTTAAGCAAAAATACAAACAATCCCTCAGGGCCAGATTCTTTTATTGCCAAAAAAAACCCTTAAATAACACAGAAATTTGGTTTCATGCCTGTTCTTTTGGAGAGGTTAGATCTCTAGAAGTCGTTTTGAGGGAGCTCTCAAAACAGGGGAAACAGATTTTACTTACTACAACTACACAAACGGGTCATAACCTTGCTACAAGAGCATTTGAAGATACAAAGAATATACAAGTCTTATATTTGCCTTTTGAGATATTTTTACCTTTATGGAAGAAATATCTTATAAATTTAAAAACTCTTGTAGTAACAGAATCAGAGCTTTGGTTTATGCTGTTTTTTGTTTCTAAAGCCTTGGGAGCTAAAACACTTTTGATTAACGCAAGAATCTCAGATCGATCTTATAGGAGTTACTTATATTTTAGATTCTATTACTCTAGAGTGTTTTTATATATTGATAGGGTTTTTGCGCAGGGGAAAGTGGATTATTTGAGGTTGGATGCAATAGGTGCAAAAAATATTGAAGTTTTTGGCAACTTAAAAATTTTTACACCCATTGCAGTTACAAAAGAATATAAAAAGCCAAAAAAATTAGTGATTGTAGCAGGAAGCACTCATATGGAGGAAGAAAAGCTTGTTTTGAAGGCTTTCTTAGACTTTAAAAAGAAATACCCACAATCCCTACTTATCATTGCGCCACGCCATCCTGAAAGATTTGATGATGTTTTTAAAATGCTTGATGGGTTAAGGGCATCTAGAATATCCAAAGATGGGATAAAAGAAGAGAATGATGTTTTATTGCTTGATGTTTTAGGAGAATTAAATAATATTTATGCAATTGCTGATATTGTGGTTTTATGTGGAAGCTTTGTAAAAGTTGGAGGACATAACCCATTGGAACCTGCCTATTTTGGTGTTAAACTTTTAAGTGGTCCTTATATTTTCAATCAATATGCACTTTTTGATTGTATCGAGGGATATACTTTTGTGCAAGATGTCTCGGATTTAACGCAAAAACTTCTAAATTATGAAGAACTCCCACAAACTGCAATAAAAAATCAAAATCAAAAACTTGACACACTTCTAGGAGAGATTATATGAATGATAAAGCTTATAAAATTTTAAGCATTCAGGAGGGAATCTCTAATAAAAAAGCAAAGGAATTAATTGATAGGGGTCTTGTGAGTTTTAAAGGAAAAAAAGTTTTACTTGCAAGGGCAGATTTTCCCATGGGCACAATTTTTGAAATACAGAAGATAAAAAAACCCCAAGTGATTTTTGAAGATAAGAATATATTAGCTCTTAATAAGCCTGCTTTTGTTGAGAGCTATGAACTAGCAAGTTATTTTAGAGATTGGGTATTGCTACATCGCTTAGATCAAGAGACAAGCGGAGTGATTTTGCTTGTAAAAGAAGATAGTCTTTTTCATAAAAAGGCAAAACAAGAGTTTAGAGAACAAAAAGTTTATAAAGAATATTTTGCATTGGTAAGTGGCTTTATTAGTGAGGAAATGACAATTGATAAACCTATTTTGACACTAAAAAATGGTTATGCAAAAAGTAAAATTAGTAAAGATGGACTTCCTGCCCTCACACAGATAAAACCTGTAAGTATTTTTGGTAAAAAAACACTGGTTAGAGCAATTATAAAAACTGGTAGGACGCATCAAATCCGCGTTCATCTTAGAAGTATTGGACATAGTATTGTAGGAGATAGGTTTTATGGTGGGATTGAAGCAAGTCGTATGATGTTACACTCAAGTAAGATAAAAATTTTTGATTATGAATTTTATGCACCATTACCAAAAGAATTTGAGGCAAACTAATGCGGGTTGAAGTCTCAAAAGAGCTTAGTGATTGTTTAATTTTGAATGGAAGAATAAAAGACTATGACGAGTTTTTGGAATTTAAGGCAGATTTAAAGGATTTATTAGAAAGATATAACAAGGAGGAGCCGATTTGCTTTTTCTTAAATCAAGCTTATCCTTTGGAATTTTGCGCAATCGGATATTTTTTAAAACTCAAGGAGTTTGATTCTTGGGATATTAGTATCCACACAAATGATATTAGAATTTTTAAATTTTTTGAAAAATTAGGACTGAGTGAGAAATTTAAAGTTATGGTTAGAGAGTTACGATGAATCGATGGAATGAAGTTTATTATCATTTTAATCCTATAGCTTTTGAAGTATTTGGATATCCTATTCATTGGTATGGAATCGCATATGCTTTTGCCTTATTTGTTGTGTTATATCTTGCAAGGTATTTTCTAAAAAAAGATCGGAAATATTTTAATCTTGATAATGTAACTTTGGATTATTACTTCATATGGGCAGAAGTTGGAATCATATTGGGAGCTAGGATAGGATATATTTTAATCTATGATCCTTTAAAAATAGAATATCTAGCCCACCCTTGGCAAATCTTTAATCCCTTTAATGATAATGGAGAGTTTATTGGAATTAGAGGGATGAGCTATCATGGAGGTGTGGTTGGATTTTTGATTGCTACTTATTTATTTGCAATCTATAAGAAAAAGAATTTTTTTCTATTAATGGATTTGATGGCTTTGAGTATTCCTTTAGGTTATATTTTTGGACGCATTGGCAATTTTTTAAATCAAGAGCTTTTTGGTAGAGTAGTGCAAAGTGATGGATTTGGTAAAAGTATTGGTATTTTAGTGCAGGGAGAGTTGCGTTATCCTAGCCAATTGATTGAAGCCTTTCTTGAAGGATTTGTAGTTTTTTTAGTAGTGTTTTTTGTTTATAAGAAAGTCAGAATCAAGGGTATTTTAATCGCAGTTTATGGGATTGCTTACTCAATTGCTAGATTTATTTCAGAATATTTTAGGGAGCCAGATGAGCAGATAGGAACTTATGTTTTTGGTCTAAGTATGGGACAAATTCTAAGCTTATTGATGATCTTGTCTGCCTGCATATTAATGTGTTTTGTCTTAAAACAAGGTCAAAAAAATAGAGTTTGTTGAGTATTGGAGTTTTAGGATTTTGACAATTGATAGAACTCTCTTAATTTTTACTTAACTTTTTTCCCTCTCCTACCACCACTTGATCGCATCGTTATATAAAGGAGTTGGTTATTAAGATATACTCAAAACTTTCAAAAAAGTACATCTTCGTCTTTTTAAGATATTTCAGAAGAGGATTTTTATAAAACCCCGAAAAAAAATGAATGAAAAGCATATCAAGTGGTGGCAAGAGAGGGAAAATTTCCAACTAAAACAACCTCTAATAGCCTTTACTTTATCTTAACTCTCAAATATCTGTGACTCTTTTATTAATTAAAAAATCCTGACACTTTGGACTAAAAAAATCTAATCTAGAGATTAAATTAGTTTATTTTACTTCTAAAATAGTAAATATTAGGTTCTAATTTTTTGAGAATTTCCTTAAATTTTTAATGTTTTTATATAACTTTCTTATTGTTAAATGAACTGATGAGATAATTTTTAATCTTTTTAAAATTTTAGATTCTAAGCTCTTGGTTAAAGTTCTTAAGGTCGTATCTAGGTTTGATTTAACTCTAGTTCTTAGAATAAAAAATCTTAAATGTCATTTAAAGTGGCTATATCGAGTTTTTATTTATACAATGGTTCTTAAAATAATTTCTTTCTAATTTTTATCATAATTTACATAAATTAGATTTACACTAAGAAAAAGAATTGCAAAGTGAGTAATAATAGATTTAGAAACTAAAATTTAAAAGGTTCTTACAAGAGGGAAGCTTAAGGGGGTACCCCCCCCCCCATTTTTTGTTTCTATTTTATTTCAAAAATATCTAAGCATTAGTAGAGAAGAACATATACTTTTTGGGGACCATGAACCCCAAATACAACTTGAAGTTCGATATCTGCAGTTCTTGATGGACCAGCAATAAATAAAATGTTGCTAGGTAGAACATCAGGATAGTTTCTCTTGATTGCAGTGATTGCTTCAGAGAGATTACTCAAAATTTTATTTTTTTCTAAAAGAATAATGCAGTGCTTAGTAATGAGTGAAAGAAGTCGTGGTTGATTATGATTTGAAGTCAAAGTAATTACTCCAAGGTTGGATATTCCATAATCTGCCTGTAAGATTCCACACTCAATACTAAAAAGTTTGTCTTTAATTATCTCCATTGGTGTATCATAAACCAAAGTAGGGATAGAAATATCTATCTCTTTTTGCAAGCTTGCAGAAATTAGAGTTTGAGAGATATTTTCTCTTTGAAAAATTTCATTTAATATTTGTGAAATTTCATCTTTTTGTATATCAAAGACTTCTGCTTTATTGGCTTCTTGCAAACGCTTATACTCTTTAATTTTGTCCTGCTCTTGGGGAATTATAATATCTTGATATATTGCTTGTTCGTTTTGAAGTGGATTTTGGATAAGAGCTTGAGAAATACTTTGTAATATTTTTGCTTTACTCATAGATCACTCCTTTTATATTTTGGGGTTGAAAGCTGGCATCAAGATCAGGATAGGATCTGCAAGAAGTCCATTGTTTAAGCATTGGAATCATTGAAGCAAATGGTTTTCCAAGAGATCCAAAGAGACGCACATTCCAAAGCATCAATCTCCAAGCCCAAGGCTTTGAAGCCAAAAAGGCAAAAATTTTAAACCCAATCTTTTCGGCTATTTTAGGTTTTACTCGTGAGATGCCAAGAATATTTGCATTGCTTCCCTGTCCTACTTTTTCGCTTCTTAAGTCTCTAATCATTTCAGCTAAAGGAATTTTAACGGGACAAACTTCAGAGCATCTTCCACAAAGTGAACATAAATTTAAGATATACCCATAAGTATCAATCCCAAAAATTTGAGGTGAAATTACTTCCCCAATTGGTCCAGGATAAGTCGCTCCATATGCGTGTCCTCCAACCTTATCATACACAGGACAATGATTCATACAAGTACCACATCTAATACAACTTAAGGCCTTGGAATAGTGTTTATGTGAGAGAATATCACTCCTATGATGGTCCAATAAAATGATATGCACTTCCTTTGGACCATCAAGATCCCCTTCTTTTCTAGGTGAAGTAATGATATTGTTATAGCAAGTTATGCTTTGACCTGTAGCAGATGGAACCAATAGAGTGTCCAGGATTATGGCATCATCAAAACTTTCAACAATTTTTTCAATTCCACAAATTGCAACATGGATATCAGAAGCTGTTGTGCTCATTCTTCCATTCCCCTCATTTTCAAGAAGCCATATTGCACCATCTTGAGCAATCGCAAAATTTACACCAGTAATTCCCATTTTAAATTCTTGAAATTCTTTACGCAGATATGTGCGTGCCACAGAATTTAAGTCTTCTGGCTTGCTGTATCTTTCTACCTTAAGGTGTTCTTCAAAAATTTTTCCAATTTCATAGCGATTCTTATGGATAGCGGGAACAACAATATGCACAGGGGGTTCATCAATAAGTTGGATAATAATTTCTCCAAGATCTGTTTCTAGGGCTTGAACTCCTCTTTTTTTAAGATAGGCATTTAGATGAATCTCTTCACTTGCCATAGACTTGCCTTTGAGAATCTTTGTGATGTTATTTTTTTTAGCAAGATTAAAAATAATTTCATTAGCTTCTTCTGCATTGCTTGCCCAATGGACTTGCATTCCATTTTTTGTAGCATTTGCTTCAAATTTTTCTAATAATTCTGGAAGCCTTGAGAGTGTGTTTTGCTTGACTTTGCGCCCCTCTTCCCTCAAAGTCTCCCAATCTCTATATCGATCTTTAATCAGCTTTTTGCGGTTAGTTTGGAGCATATCCATTGCAAAATGAAGATTTTTTCTAAGTTGGGTATCATTGAGTTTTTCTGAAATAAGATCGCTTGTTTTCATTATCTTCTCCTTATTCTATGCCAATGCGTTGTGCTAGGAATTCATAAAGATGCATAGGTTTGACATCACAACCCATTTTTTTCATTGCTCCACTAATATTAAGCAAACAACCCCCATCACCACTGATAATATATTCCACATTGCGGCTAAGAATATCATCTATTTTTCTTTCAACCATTGCTTTTGAGATTTCGGGCTCTTTAATACTAAAAGTCCCTCCAAAACCACAACATTCCTCTTCTTTCTCTAATTCAACTAAATCCACATTATCTAGCATCCTTATAAGGGTTTTTGAGGAATCTACGCACTTTGCTACCCTAAGAGCATGGCAATTGGAATGCCAGGTTGCAGTAGTTTTATGCCCTTTGTCAGAAAGACTGGCATTTAACTGATTGAGTAAAAAATCACTAAGTTCATAAACACGCGAACTAAAATCTTGTATTTGAGATTGATAAGGGGTATCTTTAAAAAGCTCTATATAATCGTGCATCATCATCCCAGCACAAGATCCTGATGGGACAACGATAGGGTAGGGCTTATCAAAAAGCTTGACATTAGCAAGAACTACCTGGCGAGTTTCTTTATAATAGCCTGAATTAAAGCTTGGTTGCCCACAACAACTTTGATCTTTTTTATAAATAACTTCTGCCCCAAAATGTTGCAGAAGTTTGATAGAGCTTACAAGTGCCTTGGAGTAAGCCATACTTCCAAGACAGGTGCCAAAAAAATAGACCTTCATTTCTATTCTCCTTTATGATTTTTAGAGCAAGAAGATTGCTACAGTAATTGCAATAATACAATAAAGGAAGCAAGGTAGAATATTATAAGTGAGCAAACGATGTTCCCCTTTATTAATCAATCCAACTGTTGCACAGACTGCCACGATATTATTGATACAAATCATATTTCCAGCAGCTCCTCCGATATTTTGCAGAGCCATAATTACTTGAGTTTTTAATCCTACAAGTGAGGCAGCTTCAAATTGTAGCGGAGCAAAAAGAAAGTTGGAGACAGTATTAGAACCAGAAAAAAATGCTCCAAGAACTCCAATAAGAGGAGAGACAATAAAATAAAAATGCCCTGAAGTGTCTGCAAAGAATTTTGCCATCAGTCGCAACATAGAATCAAGATCTTTAGGATTATTCCCTGTATTAATGATAAGCTGAACAATTGCTACTCCAGCAAAGAGAGGAATGATAGCTAAGCTTACCTGCTTAAGCGTAGATGACCAAGCTAGTTTGACTTCACTAAAATTCATCTTGTGTAAAAAGATTGTCAAAATAGCAACAGGAATAAAAGGAACAATCCCAGGTAAATAACCATAGACAAAACTATAAGCAGTGTTTGTTACACCAAAGATCTCAGGAAATGAAACTCTTAATGAGCTAAAGTAATCCTTTAGTCCAAGCTCTGGGATTCTAGTAAGCACAAGGATAAGACTAATGAGAAGATAGGGTATCCAAGCAAGAAGGATATTAATTTTCTTAGTGCCTAGCGAAACATTATCTTTAACAGATCCAATCCAATACTCTGGCCATCTATCTTTTGTATCAAAGTCCCAAGATTGTTTTGGTGTAAGAAAACCAACCTTTGCACTTAAAACTAAAATTCCAAGACTTACCAAACCTCCTATAAGAGATGGAATTTCAAATCCACCATATTTTGCAATCAGAAGATAGGGAATTACAAACACAACAGACGCAAAGAGTGAAAAAGGCAGTATAGGTAAGGCATCTTTAAAATTTTTGTTCTTACCAAAGATTCTTACCAGTAGAAAAACTACAAGGGTTGGAATTATCATAGCCGCAACTGAGTGAATGAAGGCAGTGATCACAGTGACTTCTTGCATATATGGAGCAATCTTATCAGAACCTACTAGAGAATTAATGGTAATTTGAATCCCATTTGTTGGAGTTCCCACGGCACCAAAACTTACAGGACTTGAGTTCATAATTAATGTACTCATTGCAGCAGCAAGGGCTGGGAATCCTAGTCCCACTAGAAGAGGAGCAGCAAGTGCCGCAGGAGCTCCATATCCAGCTGCTCCCTCAATAAAGGCACTAAAAGCCCAACCGATAATTATAACTTGCACGCGCCGGTCGGTTGAGATATTGTTAAAAGCACGATTAATAGCATCCATTCCACCACTATATTTGAGAGTATTTAAAATCAAAATCGCACCAAAAATAATCGTTAGAATGTCAAATGCCTTAAGGAATCCAAAAAGAACATAAGCACTAATATCAACCCATTTCATATCCCAAGCAAAGAGAGCAAGAATAATACTTAGAATAAGAGCAATGCTAAGAGATAGTCTTGAGGATTGTCTAAAGCCAATCATAAGGATAAGAATTACTAAGATTGGTAGAAAAGCCAATGATGTATAAAGCATCGTATTTCTCCTTTTGAGTAAAGTAAAGATATTCTATACTAAAATAAAGTTTTTTATAAAAATGGATAAAAATTTTTATAAAAATGTTAAAAAAAATGTGAAGATATACAACAAATAGTAAAAAATAATTTAAATATTCTTTAGAGAATTCTTTAAAAATATAAATTGAAAGAGGGGGTATTGAAGGTAGGATGAGATTTTGTATAGGTTAAAACAATAGAGATTCTATTTGATGTTAGATTTTTAAAATTTGTTGTTATTGAATAATTTTATTGTGGAAGTTAGCTTTTTTTATTGCTGAATTCTTCTTTAGTATTTTTAATAAAAAACTAGAGGTAAAGATAAAAGTGATTTTAAACTCAATTGTGGGTGGAATGGACAATTTGAAGTAAAAGAAACTCTTGTGTTATATGGTAAAATTCGCACTAAAATTTCTGGAGAATTTTAGATTGAAAAAAGCTTGGATATTTCTGATTTTAGCAATTGTTACAGAAGTCGTAGGGACTACTTCTTTAAAGTTTTTTGAGGATGAAAAGTATCTTAGTTATGCTTTTATGGGGACATTTATTGGGGTATCCTATTATTTTATGGGTATGGCAGTTAAGAAGATTTCAATAAGTGTGGCCTATGCAATGTGGGAGGCATTGGGTATTGTTTTGATTTCTTTGGTTGGGTTTTTTGTCTTTGAAGAAATGTTAAGTTTATATCAAAGACTTGGGATTATACTAAGCGTAATAGGTATTATTCTTATTAATTTTGGCGAGGAAGTGCATTCGTGATTGGAGTTTTCTTTGTTTTACTTGCTGGAATTTTAGATGTGATTGCCAACTTGTTGCTTAAAAAATCACAAGGTTTTGCTTATAAATTTTATGGTGTGAGTGCAATTATTGTTGTTTTTGGAGCCTTTATTTGTTTATCTTTTGCAATTAAAACAATTCCTTTGAGTGTAGCCTACGCAACTTGGGGAGCTTTGGGTATTATTGGGACAATTAGTGGAGGATACCTACTCTTTAATGAAAGATTAAATAAAAAAGGCATCCTTGGAGTGTTTTGTATTCTTGTATCTATTGTGTTATTGCACTTAGAATAGGAACATTAATTTTGCTATAAGAACAATGATAATACAAATTGTAAATACAAGAGGGTGGATATACTTACCAAGAGGGTTTGGCTTCTTTAATATAAAATAACAAGTAAGTGAAAAACAAACAAGAGCCAAAATACCGCTAGCAAGTATTATTTTTATAAGAAGTAAAATTTGGAAGAGAGATTCAATAGGGGAAGTGAAATATTTACTTGCCATGGCTCCACCACTAATAAAAAGCATTAGTATCATAAAGGGCATTATTTTTGTAGTAATATCGCCAATTTTGCTTTTAAACTCTTGAAAATTTCGTATTTTCTTTTTTGCTAGTCCTAAAATTACAACATCAAAAAAAAGATAACCTATAAATACAATTGCACAAAAAAGATGAATGATAAGAAAAAAAGTATAATAATTTTGCATTTTTAACCTCGATATTTTTTTATATGTGAGAGCATTCTATATAAAAGTGAGATAATAAAAATTAATTAAGATCAATAATTTTATAAAATAGAATCTTAAAGTGAGAGACTGTCTTTTGTTTAGATGATTTGCTTGAGATAAAATGCAAAACTTTATTACAAAGATTCTCCTTGAATATATTTTGCAAATAAAAACCCAAAGGCTTAGGATTAATTAATAGACCTAGTATTTTAGAAAAATTTCCTCTTTTTTTAGAGCAATTTTTATTACCGTCTTTTTGGTGATTTTTTCAAACAAAATAATTTCGCTAAGCTTTGCTTTGATATCATTTTGTATGATTTTTTCAATCTCTCTTGCCCCAAATTTAGGATTTAGAGCTTTTGAAGCAATAAAATCTAGAGCATTGCTTTGAATCTCAAGAATAAGATTTTTATCTTGAAGTTGTAAATTTAATTGATGGATGAATTTTTTTGTTATATTTTTATAATCTTGTAGGTTTAAACTATTAAAATGAATAATTCCATCCAATCTTCCTTGAAATTCTGGAGAAAAAAAGTTCCTAACTGCACGATCTTGTTTGTTGCTTTGGGAATTGTGGAATCCTAACGATAAGCTTTCTTGATTCCCGATATTGGATGTCATTATTAGAATTACATTTTTAAAATCAGCCTTATTGCCTAAATTATCACTCAAGGTTGCATTATCCATTACTTGCAAAAAGAGGTTGAAAATATCATGATGGGCTTTTTCTAGCTCATCTAATAACAAAACACAATGAGGAGATTTTTTGATTAAATCTATAAGCAATCCCCCTTGTTCAAATCCAACATAGCCACTGGGAGCACCAATGAGTTTTGAGACACTATGTGGTTCCATATACTCACTCATATCAATACGATGAAAGGCGATACCTAGAGCCTTTGCAATAGTTTGTGCTAGTGCTGTCTTTCCAACGCCACTAGGACCTACAAATAAGAAGCTCCCTATTGGTTTATAAGGCGTGTTAAGTCCTGCTTTATTAATTTTTATCACTGTGGTAACTTTTTTAATCGCTTCATCTTGAGAAAAAATTTCTCTCCTAAGGGTATTTTCTAGATTCTTAATAGAGACTTTTTCATCAGAATCTAGAGTTTCTTTTGGAATATTGATAAAGCGAGAGAGTGTTTCTTGGACTTGTTTTTTCCCTATAGTGCGTTTTCTATTTTTTAGATTCACGCCTGCTTCATCTAATAAATCTAAGGCTTTATCAGGTAAAAATTTATCGTTGATGTAATAGTGTGATAGATCCACACAAGCTTTAATCGCATCTTTTGTATAGCTTACATTATGGTGTTTCTCATAAAGAGGTGCTAGTCTTGTGAGAATTTTATAGCAATCAGCAATACTAGGCTCTAATACTTCCACACTCATAAATCTTCTATTTAAGGCCTTATCTTTAGAAAAGTGTTTATACTCTTGATGGGTTGTAGCTCCAATGCACTTAAGGGATCCATTTACTAGAAGGGGTTTTAAAATATTTGCAGCATCCATATTGCTATTACCGCTTGAACCTGCACCAATTAACATATGAATTTCATCAATAAATAGTATGATGTTCTTTTTTTGATGAGCTTGATCTAAAACAGATTTTAAGCGTTTTTCAAAATCACCTCTAAACTTACTTCCAGCAATCATACTTACAAGATCTAGGCTAAAAACTTCAAAATTTTTTAGTGCATCAACACAGGTTTGATTTACAATACTTAGTGCAATTCCCTCTGCAATAGCAGTTTTTCCAACACCTGCTTCACCTACTAAGATTGCATTATTTTTTTTTCGCTTACAAAGAATTTCACTTACGCGTAATATTTCCTTATCTCTTCCGATTATGGGATCAATCTTTCCATCTCTTGCAAGATCATTGAGATTCTTTGCATACTGTGTTAGGGGGTCTTTTTGTTCTTTAAGATGGACAGAATCTTGTATTTTTACTTTTGTAATATCAAGAGTGGCAAGAATTTGTGCACTATAGCTTTTTTCTTCAAGTAGAATGAAAATAAAGAAGTCTTGGATTTCTATTCTTTTTTGACTGGAGCTATTAAAATGATTTACCATATTGATAAAAACTCTCTGTAACGCTGGAGTTTGATGTGGAATTGCATTACTGGGAGATTTTTCTTTAGGAAGATATTTTAAAAGATAGTTTGTGATATTCTCTTGGGTTGATGAGATATCCAAGCCACAGTCTTGAAGTATTTTATTTGCCTGATCATCAAGTAGAGAAGCCAAAAATATATGTTCAATGGTTAGGATATTGTGCTTCATTTCTCTTGCAATATTAACAGCTTGGTTGATAATGCTTGAGAAATGAGGACTTAATAGATTTTGCATTGAAGACCTTTATAAGTCTTTGAGTGTAAATTGCAATGGATAATCATTTGATCTAGCCTTTTGCTCCGCAAGATGGAGCTTTAGTTCTGCAATATCATAGGGATAGGTTCCACAAATTCCACTTCCATTATTATGGACACTTAGCATTGTCTGATTTGCTTGATTATAACCTTGATCAAAGATCTGGATTAAAATTTCAACAACAAAATCCATAGGTGTATAATCATCATTTAACATAATCACTTGTGCCATATTTGGGGTTTGAAGAAAGGTTTTTATATCTTGTTGTATTTGTTCTTGAGACATTAGAGTAATCCTGCACGAATTTCTACAATTTGATTAATTTGATTTTTCATATTAGGGTTAAGCCTTGTAAGATCTGTTTGAACCCTTAAGATGATTTGAGCATTAGTATTTTGATGCAAACATACAGCTTTTAAAAAATCTATTTTTTGCATATTTGTAGGACTCATTGAATGATAGTGTTTGAAAAACAAGTCAATATTTTGCCGTAAATCTTCTTGTGTGCTATAAGAGGATTTTAGCGAAGAGATAATAACTTCAGGAGAAGTAGCAATAGTCTTTGAGTCTTTTGTATTCTGTTTGGGTCGGTATAATAAAACAAAGGTGATGATTGCAATAAGGATCACTCCTCCAAAGCAAAATAATATAAAAAATAATTCAGGGGTCAAGACTGCACCTTGCTTCTTAAAATCTTTCAAAATTTAAGATAAAATTATACCAACAATAAGTATATCAAGTTGTCTTGAGGAAAAAATGATTGATTTTTATGAGTTAGTAAAAAGATACCAAACCCCTCTTTATGTATATGACTTACAAAAGATTAGGGAAAAATTTAAAGAATATAAAACTTCATTTAGTGGAAGAAAGTCCCTTATTTGCTACGCACTTAAGGCAAACTCTAATCTTTCAATAGTTAATGAAATTGCAAAACTTGAGGGTGGGGCTGATTGCGTGTCAATTGGTGAGGTAAAAAGAGCTATTTTAGCTGGAATTAAACCCTATAGGATTATTTTTAGTGGAGTGGGCAAGAGTGATGATGAAATAAAAGAAGCTTTAAATCTTAATATCTTATTTATTAATACAGAATCTTATCAAGAGCTCTTAAGAATTGAGATGATTGCTAAAGATTTAAAAAGAAGCGCAAGAATTTCTATTAGAGTTAATCCAAATATTGACCCAAAAACACATCCTTATATTTCTACAGGCTTGAGTGAAAATAAGTTTGGAGTTGAGATTGAGGAAGCAAAAAAGATGTATCTTTATGCGCACAAATCAGAGTTTCTTCAACCTATTGGAATCCACTTTCACATAGGCTCGCAACTTACAGAACTAGATCCTATTATCCAATCTACTCAAAAGATTGCAGATTTTGCAAGAAGCTTGCTTGCATTGGGAATTGAGATTAAATTTTTTGATGTTGGCGGGGGTATTGGTATTTGTTATAAAGATGAAGAAACTATCAATTTATATGATTATGCACAAGGAATCTTATCCAAGCTTAATGGGCTTGATTTTACGATCATTTGCGAGCCTGGAAGGTCGATTGTTGGAGAGAGCGGTTATTTTGTAACAAAAGTGTTGTATGAAAAACACACACAAAATAAGCGATTTGTAATTGTGGATGGGGCAATGAATGATCTTTTAAGACCTAGTTTATATGGGGCTTTTCATCGGGCTAGAGTTCTAGATAAAAAGATGGAAAATGTTAGTAGGGCAGATGTTGTGGGCCCAATCTGTGAGAGTGGAGATTTTTTAGCAAAAGATATAGAGCTTCCAGAAATGCAAACAGGGGATTGTATTGTTTTTGAAAATGCAGGAGCCTATGGTTATTCTATGAGTAGTAATTACAATACAAGGGCTAGAAGTGCAGAAGTTGGGGTTGATCATGATAAGATTTTGCTACTTAAAAATAGAGAAAAATTTGAAGATATGATTGCAGATGAGCTTGAGAATCTAAGGTTTAATTATGAATCATGAGATCTCAATACTAAGAGAAGAAATTGATAAAATTGATGATGATATTCTTGCTTTGCTTGAAAAAAGAATGGAGTGTGCCCAGAACATTGGTAGGATTAAGGCTTTACAAAATAGCACAATTTATGTTCCAGAAAGAGAAAAATCCATCCTTCTTAGATTGCAACAAAAAAACACGAGGTTTTTAAGTCCTCAAGCAATCCAAACAATTTATCAAGAAATTTTTGCAGTTTCTAGGAGTTTAGAGTCTCTAGAAAAGGTTGCTTTTTTAGGATCTATTGGGGATTTTGCTCATCAGGCTTTGGAAAAAAGATTTAAAGTGACAAATAATTGTTTGGCAATGAATAACATAGAATCCGTTTTTGAAGCATTAAAATCCCAAAGAGTAAAATATGGATTAATACCTCTAGAGAGTCAAGATGGTATAACTGGGGAGAGTATTAAATTATTACTGCAGAATAATTTTAAAATCATTGCTGAAATTTTTTTACCTACACATTATTGTCTTATGGGTGATATGGATAATTTACAAGAGATTAAAAAGATTTATTCTAAAGATAATGCTTTTAAGCAATGCAAAAAATTTTTACAATCACATCATCTAGACTTGGTTCAAAAAGTTTCTGTGGATACTTTTTCTAAGGCAGGCTATCTTGTCTCAGGAGAAAAGAATACGGTTGCTATTTGTCCAAAGATTACGGCAAAATATTGCAATATTCCAGTGATACTTGAAGATATTGAAGATTCTTGTAATGAAGAGCGGTTTATAATTGTGAGTGATTTTTCCAATCAATCAACAAGCAATGATAAAACCTCTGTTTTTGTAGTATGTGAGAATCAGGATAAAACAGAGAATTTATTAAAATTGTTGAGTGATTTTAGTAAATATCAAATCAATATCACATCAATTGCCTTAAAAAGAATTGATATGGATTTTAAAACTGGTTTTTATATTGATTTTGATGGACATTATGATGATTTTAATGTTCAAAAATTATTTAAAGAAAGCCAAATGCAAATAAAGTGGTTAGGTAGTTATATAAAGGAGAAATAGATGTTGAATTTTAAGGAGATTGAGTTAGAAGACCAAGAGATTATCCAAAAGTTTTTACAAGAAGATGAATTTAAAATCTCTGATATTAGCTTTGTTAATTTGTTTCTTTGGAGAAAAGCTCGAAGGATTGCATATGCAATTTTTAGAGATTGTTTGATTATCCAAACAACTTATAAAAATCAGAATCCTTTTTATTTTTTTCCAATAGGTAAGGGTGATAAACTTGAAGCTATTAAGATATTAGTAGAGTTTTGCAAAGCAAGAAGTGAGGTTTTAGAATTTCATTCTTTAGAGCAAACATCTGTGGATTTTTTGAAGAAATTTTTTGGAGAAGCATTTATTTTTACACTAAATAGAGATAGAAGCGACTATGTTTATAGCATTGAGGAGTTGATCTCTTTGAGTGGAAGAAAGTATCACAAGAAGAAGAATCACCTGAATAGATTTTTGCAAACTTATCCAAATTTTACTTTTGAAAGAATTGATGAGAAAAATACAAATGAGCTTCTAGAGGTTTGGAAACAGTGGTTTGAGATACAAGAAAATCCATCTATTGGATTGATCAATGAAAATATTGGGATCATTGAAGTTTTAAAGAACTGGGGAGAGTTAGAAGTTAGTGGAGGGTTAATTCGAGTGAATAATAAGATTATTGCTTTTAGCTTTGGAGAAGTTGTTAGCAAAGAGATGGCGGTGATTCATATTGAAAAAGCAGATTCTAATTTTCATGGAGCTTATCAAATCATTAATCAGCAATTATTGGCAAATATTTTCTCTCATATAAAATACGCAAATAGGGAGGAGGATTTAGGGATTGAAGGCTTAAGAAGAGCAAAGATGAGTTACAATCCTGTCTTTTTGGTTGAAAAATACGAAGCAAGTCTCAATCAGAGATAAACATATCTACTGATGTATAAAAATCAGTAGATATGTTTTTAAATCTTCTTAATCCTTAATAAAGATATTATAAATCAGTATCACAATGATTGTGACAGGCGCTAGATATCTCAATGAGAATAACCAGATATTGAAAGCAAAATCATTAAAATAATGCTGTGTAAAATCTCTTAAAGTATTCTTATTAAGAACCCATCCTACAAATATACAAGATGCTAAACCACCTAGTGTAAGTAAGATATTTGCACTAATCCAATCTGTCCAATCAAATAAACTTTTCCCCATAATAGAGAGATGATTATTAGGATTTAAAGAAAAGAGTAGAACAATTCCAACTATAAAAATTATTGCAGAAAGAATACAAGTTGCACTAATGCGGTTAAGACTTGTTTTCTCTTCTAACCATTTTACAGAAGGTTCAAGTAAAGAAACTGTACTTGAGATTCCAGCAAAAGCAAGACCTATCATAAATAATAAACAAATAATATTTCCTGCTAATCCCATTTCCTTAAACACTAAAGGTAGTGTGATAAAAATTAATCCAGCACCTCCTGATGGTTCTGCATTATGTTCAAAAACAAAAGTAAAAATCATTACTCCAGCAATCAAAGAGATAACGATGCCAGGGATTACAACCCACATTGCACTTGAAAAGAGATTTTGCTTTTCATCTGTTGTGGCAGCATAGGTAATAATAATGCAAAGTCCAATAGATAAGGAATAAAATGATTGCCCCAATGCATCAATTAAAACTTTAGATGTAATCTTGCTAAAATCAAAATTAAACATAAAATACAAGCCTTGTCCAAAAGAAGGCAAAGTCATTGCATAAAATAAAAGCCCAATAAAAATGATAAATAACAAGGGCATTAGAACAAAATTTAAGCTTTCAATTCCACTTTTAATACCTCTAGCAACAAAATAAGCAGTAATTGCAACAATGCTAAAAAGACAAACAATCTGGGCTAGGGTATTTTGCATCAATAATCCCTCAAATAAATTTTGAGATTCCTCTAAGCTAGAAGGTAAATTAAAACTCAGCATTACAAGATAATAGATTACCCAGCCTAAGACTATGCAATAATATGTCAGAATCACAGGACCTGAAATAATGAAAAAACCTGCCCATTTCCACTTTTTAGATTGTGTTGGGTCTAATACATTAAAAGAATCTTGAACATTTTTTTTACCCCTATTGCCTATGATCATTTCTGCAATAATAAGAGAAATGCCAATAATAAAGGTAATAGCTAAATAAAGTAATACAAAAGCCCCACCACCACTAGTTCCAGTAACATAGGGAAAACGCCAAATATGGCCCAACCCTATAGAGCTTCCTAATGTCGCCAGTATAAAACCAAATTTAGAAAAATTATTCATAATTCAAAGTATCCTTATTTCTATGTATTTTACAGCTATATATGTAGAACCTAGAGTCTTGTTTAAGCATCATGTTAAACCTAAGATTCTATCAAAAAAAAGTTTTAAGGTGCATAAAAATGTTGATTTTTACTAATAAATGGCAAAAATTGTTACTATCATCAGTATAATTGCATAAGAGAATTTTGTGGAGAAAATGGTAGGATATGGACTTTAGAATTTATTATGAAGATACAGATTGTAGCGGTATTGTCTATCATGGTAGCTACTTTAAATTTTGTGAAAGAGCTAGGAGTGAGCTTTTTTTTCAAAAGATGTTGTCCCCACAAAATCAAGACGGTTTTTTTGTTGTAACAGATATTGAAGCAAAATTTTTAAACAGTGCTAAGCTTGGTGATCTAATCCAAGTAAAATCAAAGATCCTAGCAATAAAGAAGGTTTCTTTATTGCTAGAACAAAAGGTTTTTTTAATTCGAGATAGCAGTGGTTTTGATGATATAAAAGAGCTTTTTAAAATGAATGTGCAACTTGCATTTTTAGATTCTATTACAAAAAAACCCAAAAAAATGCCACAATATTTTTTGGAGGTAGTAAATGGAGGCTGAGATTAAATACCCATGTAAATGGGAGTATAGGATTATAGGAGATGATGAGGATAGAATCAAAGGAGCTGTTTTTGAAGTAGTAGATAAAGAATATCAATTAAGTAAGAAAAACACTTCCGCAAAAGGAAACTATGTCTCAATGCACCTGATTGTGGAAGTAGAAAATGAACAAATGCGTAATGAAATTTTTCAAAAGTTGCAAAAATTACCATTCATTAAGATGGTTATTTAGTGTTACAAAAAGTAATGGTATCTTTTTGTAACCGCGATTCTAAGCATTTTAGATGACGCAATTGATATAATTTACAGTTCTGTAATGTGTCTTTAGGACTAGGTTTATCCTAAATTTTTGATGGAGGTCATTTATGAGTATTGATAATCTGATGGAATTTTTAGGAGGGGTAAATACTTGGCTCTATACTTATTATTTAGTTGCCCTGTTAGTTTTTGTTGGTATCTTTTATAGCATTAAGCTTGGTTTTGTCCAACTAAGGCTTTTTGGTGAGAGCATTAGAGTAGTAACAGAGAGATCTCAAAGAACAGAAAAGCACGCAGAGCATATCAGTCCATTTCAAGCCTTAATGATTTCTACAGCTTCAAGAGTTGGAATTGGAAATATTGCTGGGATTGCTGTTGCAATTACTACAGGTGGGTCAGGGGCTGTATTTTGGATGTGGGTAATGGCTTTTTTTGGAGGTGCAAGTGCTTTTGCAGAGAGCACACTAGCTCAAATTTACAAAACAAAAGATGGGAATGGTTTTAAAGGTGGTCCTGCATATTATATGCAAAAAGCACTCAATGCAAAATGGATGGGATCTTTGTTTGCAGTAACGCTGATTTTAACTTACGCCTATGGTTTTAATGGATTACAATCCTATACTATGACCTCTGCTTTTGAGGTTTATTACAATCGAATTAACACAAGTGATTTAACTTTTTCCCAGAGTAATTGGACGCTTTATATAGGTCTTGTTTTAGCATCTTTCTCTATCATAATGTTTTTTAGCAAAAGTCATTTTATTGGAAAGGTAAGTTCAGTCGTAGTTCCATATATGGCATTGGCGTATATCTTTCTTGCTGTTTATGTGGTTGTTGTTAATTTTAGTTTTATACCTAATGTGTTAAAGGATATTATTACACATGCTTTTGACTTCAAAGCTATTTTTGGAGGTTTTGCAGGAAGTGCTATTGTAATTGGTATTAAAAGAGGGTTATTTTCTAATGAAGCGGGTATGGGATCAGCTCCTAACGCAGCTGCTGCAGCACATACAACACATCCTGTAAAACAAGGTCTTGTCCAATCTTTGAGCGTTTTTATTGATGTTTTGGTGTGTTCAAGTTCGGCATTTTTGGTTCTTTTTTCAGGATTGTTTGTTCAAAAAGGACAAGAACTCACAGCAATGCCTTTAGTGCAAAATACTATGATTAAATATTTTGGATCTTGGGGACTCCACTTTGTAACTTTAGCAATTGTTCTTTTTGCCATTACTTCCTTAATAGGGAATTACTACTATGCACAAGCAAATATTAAATATCTCACGAATTCAAAAATTGTAATGAGACTTTTTCAATTTAGCGCTGTTTTAATGGTTTTTATCGGTTCTCAAATGAATTTAAGACTAGCTTGGGAATTAGCAGATATCTTTATGGGATTGATGGCCACTTTAAATATTGTTGCAATCTTATTCCTTTCAAAAATTGTTTCAAGATCCTTGAAGGATTATTTAGATCAAAGAAAACAAGGAATAGAACCAAAGTTTAGTGCTAAGAAGCTTGGAATTAAGAACGCAGAGTGTTGGGAGGAATAAAAATAATAGAAGCTTTTGCTTCTATTATTTTAATTTTTCTTTGAGTAGCTCATTTACTCTTGCAGGATTCGCACCTTTAGATTGTTTCATTACTTGACCAACAAAGAATCCAAATAATTTATCTTTACCACTTTTATATTCTTCTACCTTATCTTGATTTGCATTTAAAACTGCATCAATGATAGATAATATTGCTCCATCATCATTAATTTGAGCCAATCCCATAGAATCAATTAATGAGTCAATATCACCACCCTTATCTTTTACAAGAATGTCTAATATGTCTTTGGCACTCTTTGCACTTATTTTTCCATCTTCAATGCGTTTAATTAATGTAGATAATAATTTAGCATCAATCCCACAGGTTTGGAGATTATTTCCCTCTTTCAACCTTCCTTGAAGTTCTACAATAAGCCAAGTTACACAAGATTTTGGACTAGAACCTTCTTGGATCATTGCTTCAAAGAAAGTGGCAAGTTCTAGGCTTGAGGTTAATGTTTGTGCATCCTCTTCCTTGATTCCAAGTGCGCTGATATATCTTAAGCGTTTTTCATCAGGCATTTCAGGGATTTTAGAACCTTCTTGCATTAGAACATCATCAATAAATACGGGCAATAAATCAGGATCTGGAAAATACCTATAATCTGCACTTTCTTCCTTGCCACGCATTGATCTTGTGATACCCTTTGTTGTATCAAAAAGTCGGGTTTCTTGAACAACTTCAGTCTGATACTTCCCGCTTTCCCAAGCATCAATTTGTCGTTCTACCTCATATTCAATAGCTTTTTGAATGAATTTAAAGGAATTGAGATTTTTTATTTCCACTCTTGTATAAAGCTTAGTATCGCCAACTGGTCTTATGGAAACATTGGCATCACAACGAAAGCTACCTTCTTGCATATTTGCATCCGAAATACCCAAAAATCTCACAATAGAATGCAACTTTTTAAGATAAGCCACTGCTTCATTGCTGTTTCTCATGTCAGGCTCGCTTACAATTTCAAGCAAAGGAGTGCAAGCGCGATTTAAATCTATTTTAGAGATATTGCCATCATGGATATTTTTACCTGCATCCTCTTCCATATGGGCACGAGTGATACCAATTGTTTTTGTTTTACCATCAATATCAATCTCAAGACTACCTTTTCCTACAATTGGAATTTCAAACTGGCTGATTTGATAAGCCTTTGGTAAATCTGGATAGAAATAATTTTTCCTTGCAAAGATGGAATTTTGATTGATTGTTGCATTAATTGCAGTTCCAAAGGCAATTGCTTTTTTTACAACTTCGCGATTTAAAACAGGTAGCGCACCTGGCAACCCAAGACAAGTAGGGCATACATTTGTATTTGGATCTTCTCCAAAGCTTGTTGCACAAGAACAGAAAATTTTTGTATTTGTATTGAGTTGGACATGAACTTCAAGTCCTATAATTGTTTCAAAAGCACTCATTTATCCTCCTGTAGAGTTAAAACACTAAAAGTTAATTGTTTTAATTCTGTATGTGATTTTATATAGGTATTGATTTCATCAAGTGTAATATTTTGAATTTGTTCAAGTTGTAATTGGTTAAAATCAAGAGGTAGGTCCAAATAATAGTTTTGAAATTTCTCATTCAACCTTTGTGCTAATGTCTCTCTTCTTAAAGGATCACTTCCTAGTAAGAATTGTTTAGCGCCATCTAGTTCTTCTTGTGTAATACCATTTGTAATAAAATTATTTACCACATCTTGAACAAGCTGTATAGCCTCATTTTGGTTTTCTAATTTTGTTTGCAAATAACCTGAGGCATAATTGATAATTTTTCCAGTATTTACTCTGAGATATGCAGAATATGCCAATCCCCTTTTGACGCGTATTTCTTCCATAAGTCTGGAGCCAAAACCGCTAGATCCAAGAACAAAAGATAGAATTTTTGCCTTATAAGATTCTTTTTTTAGATCTGTGAGATAAAAAGGAGAACCAAAATAAATATATGCCTGTTGTGTGTCCTTATATATCGTGGATTGAGATGGTTTTGGGTTTGCTTCATATTTATGGTTGGGTGCTTTTTTCCCAGTTTCTAAATGTGAAAGTAATTGTTTGATCTGATGGAGTATTTTTTCCTCATTTAAATCCCCACCTACTACCACTACAATTCTTGATAACACTAGGTTATCTTCTAAAAAACTTTTAATATCTGATAATGTAATATTTTCTATTGTTTCTTTTGTAGCACTTTGTGCTAAAGGAGTATTTTCAAATAAATGTTTTGAGAGGTTTTTATCAGCAAGATAATCAAAATCATTTTCCTTTGCCAAAAGCATATTAATAGTATCTTGTTTGATTTTATCTAGAGTTTTTTGAGTGTAATTGGGATCAAGGAGAAGGTCTTGAAGCAATTGCAGTGCTTCTGTTTCTTTCTCTTTAAGGAAACTAAGTTCAATATTAAGCGTTTCAACTCCTGCTGAAGCATGCAAAGAAATCGCACGCTTATCTAGCTCTTCTGAGAATTTTATTACCCCAAGTGTTTTTGTCCCCTCATTTAGTAGTCTTGCACCCATAGAGGCAAGTCCCAGTAAGCTTCCATCATTGATCTTGCCACCACCTAAAAAGCTTAGTCGCATAAAACCCACAGGAATTACTTGAGATTTTTCAAAAATTACAGGAATTTCTTGGCGTTTAACTTCAATATATTGCATTGTTTTAGCCTGCATTATCACTCCTAGTAGTAGAATTAAAAGGATTTTTTTCATTAAAAATACTCCAAAATTTCATAAGCAGTATTGCGTTTAGCAGGGGTATCTCCAACATCTCGGATTAATCTTATCATCTCTTGTTGATTCATAGAATTTGTAACACCCGCAGCAGCAACGACATTTTCTTCCATCATCGTGCTACCTAGGTCATTAGCACCAAAAAGTAGTGCGAGCTGTCCAATATAAGACCCCTGTGTTACCCAAGAGCTTTGTATATTCTTAAAATTATCAAGATAGATTCTGCTACAGGCAAGAAGTCTTAAATAACGATTTGAAGAAGCCTTAGTAAGATGAGGAAATTTATTTTTAAGAGGAGTGTTTTTGGGTTGGAAACTCCAGAGGATAAAAGCCCTAAATCCAGAGGTTTCATCTTGAAGAGAACGGATTCTATCCCAATGTTCTATAATATCCTCATCATTATCAAGACTTCCAAACATCATTGTGGCAGTGCTTTTTATATCCAGTTTGTGTGCCTGTCTATGAATATCAATCCACTCATCAGAATCTAACTTCTTAGGAGCAATAAGATCCCTTACTCTATCACTTAGTATTTCTGCACCTGCTCCTGGGATAGATGATAACCCCGCATCTTTTAAACATTGAAGAACTTCGGGAACACTAAGATTTGAAACTTTTGCAATATAGCTAATTTCAATAGCAGAAAAACCATGTATGGTAATTTGGGGGTATTTTTGATGGATATGTGAAACTAGTTTTTGATAAAAATCTATCTTCAATTTTGGATGGACTCCACCTTGAAATAAAACTTGAGTTCCTCCTATTGCTAGAAGTTCATCAATTTTTCTATCAATCTCTTCAAAACCTAAGATATAGGCATCGGCCTCACCAATTTTGCGTTTAAAAGCACAAAAATCACAATCTACCCAACAAATATTTGTGTAGTTAATATTACGATCCACGATAAAGGTAGTAGTTCTTTTTGGATGTAGTTGTAACTTAATCTTATTTGCCATTGCTCCTAGATCTTTTAATGAAGCATTTTGCATCAGATATAAGATTTCTTTATTACTTATTCTTGCCATATTAAAACCTCGTTCCAAGAGTAAATTCAAAGCTAGAGGTATAATCACCTGGTTGTTTATTAAATACCTTGATAGGGAAAACTAACACAATAGGCCCCATTGGAGAAACCCATTCTAATGCTACTCCTGTGGCAGCTCTCCAAGTAATTGCATTATTTCCTGCACCCACAATACCAAAATCCTTAAAATTTGCAATATTCTTATCTGCGACCCCTGCATAAGTTCTATAATGCAATAATCCATAGTCAAAATAAGCAGAGATACGCATTTTTGCAGCTTCCAAGATTCCATAACTCAATTCAATGGAGTTGGTAAACATTCCATCGCCACCTACCCATAATCCTAACTCATCTCTAGGTGAAATTGATCCACTTCTAAAGCCACGAATTGTGGTAACTCCACCCATATAAAAGGTGTTATTAATTGGTAGAAAACTTTCTCTATTGTAACGGAAGAAATAACCACCCTGTGCTTTATATCTCCCAATTAAATCAATCCCAAGATAATCTTTAAAATAAGTGTATGCAGCAAACTTTGCATAAAGTTTTGTATTATAGACATCCCCTCCAATACCATTAAATTGAGCATATGCAGATACAATAAAGCCTCGTTTTGGAAAATAGTAGTCATCTGTATTATCAAAGTTGAGACTTGGTGTAAGAGAACTTGTAATTGGAAGCGAATATTCTTTGTCCCAAAGTCCGATTATAGAATAATTACCATAAGTGCCTACAACCCTATTATTTGAGGCATAATAACGCTCATATAATGGAGAAGTAAAATTGCTTGTTTTTAAAACATTAAAATCATAACCAAGACTTGCTCTTAGCGTATTGGTAAGAAGTTTTCCAACAGAGATTCCAAAACCAGCATTTTGTTGCACATAATTATAACTTACAGAATAGGTTGCATAGAGATTGATAGAAGAGCTATAGTAGCTATCAAAAAGTCTAGGATTTGTAAGTGAGATACTACCAGAATAGGATTTACCAGCATTCTTAATACCATAATACGAAAGACCAGAACCAGTAGAAATATTTGCATAAATACTTCCACTTTGCCCTGTTCCAAACAAGTTTCTCTCACTAATGGTTCCATTAATCATCAACCCACCATAACTACCATATCCCATACCAAACTGTAATTCTCCCGTGCGACCCTCAGAGACGCTAATGATAAGGTCCATTGTATTTTCAGAAAGTCTTTTTTGATCTATTTTTACACTTTCAAAAAACCCAAGTCTTCTTAAGGCATTTTCAGAAGCCATAATTTTTGTAAGAGAGTAAGTATCATCGGGTGCAAGTAAAATTTCACGGCGAATGATTCTATCAGCTGTTCTTGTATTGCCTGTAACAATCACATCATTGATTTTTACTTTTTGTCCCACTTGAATGTGATAGATTACCTTTACTGTTCCATTTTTTTCATCTTTATCCAAATCAGGATTTACAACAGCAAATGCATAGCCATAATCCGCAACTGCTTGTTTTAAAAGTTGCATATCAATTCTTAATTCTTCAATATTGATATAAGTGTTTTTTTTGCTCTTTAGAAGTTTTTTTAGCTTTGCTATGGATTCTACTTCATTATCAATTTGAATATCAATATCAGAGATTTTATATTGAATTCCCTCATCGATTTTAAAATAAAGATTGGCTGTGTAATTTGAGAAGTTAGTATCCAAAAAGGGTGCAGAAACATTTGCATCCAAAAATCCATGCCTCATATAAACATCTTGAATTCTCTTATTATCAAAATCAAGTTCTTGGAGGCGCAATTTCCCATCATTTCTTCCCCACATCCACCCCATAAACTGTCTTTGTTTATTTGCAGAAAGGGATTCTACTTGTTTAACACTTAGTTTTTTTCTACCATCATAGAATGCTTTAGTGATATAGATGTTGCTTCCGCGATTTACATTAAAGGTGATTGCAAATACATTATCCCCAATCTCATCTCTTTGGATTTGGATAGTTGTTCCATAATAGCCTTGAATCTCTAGAATAGTTTGTAGGGTTTCTTTTGCTTTTTGTAGCTTTTGCTCATCAAATACATCACCCTTTTTTACACCAAGTTGCTTATAGATAGTTTCTCTTTCTTGTTCTGTTCCATAGCCCTTAATCTCAAGACTTGCAATACGAGGTTTTTCAGCAAAATGAAAGACAAGCTCTCCTTGATTAAAAGTGGCATAAATATCTTTAAAATAACCCTGATCATAGAGGGCTAAAATTGCAGAATCTACCCTTTTTTCATCTAACTTGTCTCCTTTTTTTATCCCTGTAACCTCTTGTGCAAGGAGATCAGACATATATACAAGTCCATCATATTTAATGGATTTAATCACTTCATCTGCATAGGTGTTAGAAATAACAACAAAGCTAATTGGGAAAATTAAACGTTTTAAAAACAAAAGTAGCCTTATTCTAGGTAATTAACAGAGCAAAGATTTTACCTTAAACAAGGCTTTTTTTGGTAAATGCTTTGCTTTAATTTTTCTAAAAAATTAGAGAAAAATCAAATTGGCATTAAAAATATTCAGGTTAGAAACTTCACTTGATATTGAAAAATTTTGAATTTAAACATCAAGTGAAACATTGATTTATTCACATTAATACCGTTTCAAGGGCTTGTAAGATAAGCTTTAGAGTAGGGTTAAGATAGGGCATTATAAAAATAGAGAAGGACTATATAAAATTTAATTTGATAAAAGCAGAAAAATAAACAAAAGTTTGGTTGAGGTATAAAAAAATCTAAAAAATAATAAAGCTAAAAGATAGAATCATTTTTTAAAAGTTCTATAAATAATAGAAAATAATAGGATTTTAAGATGCTGTGAGGGCATAGGTCGAAACTAAGGCTTAATTAAAGAGTTAATGATTCTTAAAATTTTATTTTGGTTTTGCTTGTAGTTGAGGGTTTCTGAGGCCTTATGCGAGGCAAGTTTAAGTTTTAAGATCTGGTTTTTATCAAGTGAGTTGAGACTTGAAGCAATGCTTTTAGCACTAAAATTAGTTGAACAAACCCCCATTTTATACTGTGAAATAAAAGATAGAAGTGATGGCAGAGGTGTTGTGATAATGCCAAGTCTTGCTTGGATATATTCAAAAAACTTATTTGGCATTGCGTTGGCATTATTGAAGCTATTGGGGCTTAGGGTTAAGATTCCTAAATCAAACTGATTGGTAAAGGGAATAATCTCTTGCATTGCCACAGGTGGAATAAAGCTTATGTTATTAGGGGCATTGTTTTGTAAATTTTCTAAAAAATTAGCTTGATTACTTAGCCCTAAGATATAAAGATGGAATCTATCTTCAAGATTCTTTGCTATTTCTACTAAAAAGTGAGAATTTCTATCAGGGCTTAAGAAGCCATGATATACAATTTTTATTTTTTCTTCCAAGGGGCTTGGGTTAAGATCAAAATAGGGTGGTAGGGAATAAAAAACTTCACATCTTAGATTAAAAATTTCAAAATATTTTTTGGCAATTCCCTCGCTTACAGTGATAGCAAAATCTACTTCTTTAAGATAAGTTTTGCATAAAAAATAAAAAAAGTTTCCAAAAGTCTCTAACCACTGAGGGTTGTTTTCATACTCAAGAGGATAATATTCTCGCAAATCAATAAGAATCTTTGTTTTTGGATTTTTGTTTTTGTAATCACTAGCAAAAGGTAAAAGGGTAATATCTTCTACAATAATAAGGTCAGATTTTGGTAGGGAATCTAAGATTTTTGTAATTGTTCTACGATTTGGGGTATAGATTAGTGGAAGAAAATTTTTTGCCTTAAGTTTAGTCTCTAAGGCTTCTTGTTCCTCTTTGCTCCTTTGTTTTGCATTTTTATCAGCAGGATAGCTAAAGGTTTTTACTTTAGGGATAAAAGAGCATTCTCTTGCAATTGCATAGATGTTAAAATAATCCTTCAGCATTTCTATCATCCTATAAGGACGAGGTCTTTTGACAATATCAAAATCATTGAGTAGGATTATATTTTTTTGCATAGTTTTCCTTTCAACACAGCCCCTGTTTTGGGTAAGATACAGACTTTTTCTTGAAGATCTTCTTTTTGCAAAACAATAACAAAAGGTTGGGTGATTGGGGTTTTTTGTGTTCCGCAATAAGGCTTTCCAAGATAATCAAAATAGATTCTATAAGTTTGTCTTTCCCTGCAAATATCTTGTGCATTTATTTTAATTTCTACCCCAAAAGATTCCATAAATCTAGTTGAGGTCTCAGCATTGTTTTTGCAAAAATCAGAAATATTATTGTTGTTATAGCCACTCAAGCATCTTAAATTTAGCCCTTGTGTAGCGATAATATCACCTGCCATTGGACGATTGTCATAATGTGTTGTTTGAGAGAATCTTGGTGTGTCTAAATAAATACTAAAACTATTTTGAGTGTATTTTCCACTTAGATGGAATTGAATTTGCCAAAATATTTGATTTGAAATTAAAATTTGAGGATTAATACTAGGAAAGCTATCACTTATCCATTTGGTTTGTTTTAAATCTGTGTAGTATGTGCTTTGAGTGAGTGCTAAATTTTTGGCATAAAGAATATTTTGATAAAGAAGATGCGCGCTTTTATGTACTTGATTGGTGATATTGGGTTTTGCAAAAAAAACCAATATCCCAAGAATACTAAAGGTCAATAAAGCTTCAAAAAGGCTAAAAGCTTTTTGCATTTGGAGCTTTTTGGATTTTAAAAAGGTAGATAGGGGTATTGTTATAAGAGACAATAATATCTGCACTTTTTTTATCTTTGGTGGAGATAAGTAAAAGATTTTGGTTGTCTTTTATGCCATAGTATCTGAGTTGTAGTCTTAAAGAGATAGATTGAGTGCGAATTGCTGTAATATCTAGCCTTTTGAGTTGTGTGGCAATTTCTTTAGCAAAATAATAACTTGATGCAAAGTTTGGCTTGTTTGAGAAAAAGTAAGTAACCTTATTGCCAAATATAAAACCAGTTTGTAGAATTAAAAATAAAATCACAATACTTGCAGAAAAATAGTGTTGTTTTCTAAATTGAGGTAGCCTTATTTTTAGATCATTAAGAAAGCATTGCGCCATTATGGGAAGTGCTATAAGACTTTGGGGAACAAGGGTGTAAAAGTTTATGTTTTGTCTCAGTGATAGAATAATACAAAAAACAATACCTGTGCCTGCAATATATGAAAGGGGGTTATTTTTATGAATAATTCCCCAGTAGATGCTATAGACATAGTAGATAAATAATAAAGGTGAGTATAAGACTGCAATTTGAGCCAGTGTTTCAAGAAAATAGGCTTGTGGTCTTCCGCTAATATTAAAATTGGAAATGCAGATATTAAGTCCTAGACATAATAAAGAGAATGCAAAGCCCTTAAAGTTTTTGTTTTTTAGCATAAAAACAGCAATACCCAAGAAAAGTATGATTACATCAGGAATTGAAAAAGATAGGACAAATAATAAAAACCAGGGTGTTTTTTTATATCTTGTGTAGATGTAGCCAACTAAAAAAGTAAAAAAGATAATCCAAGAGCTTTCAAATAGCAGTAGAGCACTAAGATTGACACCAGGAAGTGCAGTATAAATAAGGATGCAAATTAGACTATGGCTTTTATGCTTGAGAGTATGTCTGCAGATTCCATAAAGAAGCATAAGATTAAAAAAATGTAAAATAAGTAAGGGGGCTTTTACAATATAATCGCTTTGCTCAAAGTATGAATTTAAAAAGTTTAAAAAACCAAAAAAAATATGTTTGTTATAAAAAAGATTTCTTGCTTCTTTATCGCTGATTGAGATCTCACTTATCATAAAGGCTAAAAGAGCAATCGAGAGAATACTAATAAGAACAAAGAAAAAATCAACAAGGTCAAGTTTTCTAGAGGTTCTTTGTGAGAGGACAAACCAGAGGCGTATATAAAGAAAAAGCCTTTCAAAGATTTTCATTAGATTCCTAAAATTTCTAATTCGGTTTTTATGCAACGATTCTCTATAAAAAAGATTCCCTTGGCTTCTAAAATTTGCCTTGCTTGTTGGTTTGTAATTCCAAGTTGCAGAAAGACAACTTTAGGAAGAGGAGAGGATTTTAGGATTTCTTCAGCAATTTCTAAGCACTTTTCACTTTTTCTAAAAACTACTACACAATCAATTTGATGTTCTTTGTGAGCTTGAGTATAGCTTCTATAAACCTTTTGACCCAATATAAAATCTTCCTTTGGGTAAATAGGAATAATCTCAAAACCCTTATCTTGTAAAAATTTAGAAACCATAAAGCTATCTTTTAGCGGGTTGGGGCTTAGTCCATTTATTGCAATGTTTTTAAGTTCTTTCAATTTTTCATACACGATCAATCCTCTTTAGATCTCTTATAAATACTGGCAATGCTATCAAAATACCAGAAGAAAGTATCAAAAAGATTCCAATCCACGCCTCAAGGCTAGGCAAGGCATCTCCTAGATATACTCCCATCAAAATACCCCATAATATTTTAATATAGTCAATAGGAGATATGATACCAGCAGGAGCATTCATATAAGCTTTTGTCATAAAATATTGTCCAATTGTTCCTGCCAGACCCATTAAAAAGATTATACTCCATTCTTTTAGATTTGGTATGTGCCAAGTATTATCAACAAAAAAAGTAGGTAAGCATAAAATAATCCCACCAGTAATACTCATACTTAGACCAAAAAATAAAATAATAAAATTATTATCAAAATATTCTTTTAGGCTTCTTAAAGTAATTAGGGCAAGTGCTGCGCCTCCTCCACTAAAAATACCCATTAAGATATTAAATGCAGGTAAGCTTTCACCAAAAGGGTTGCAAATAAAAACTACACCAACAAATCCCAAAATACTTGCACAAATAACTCCAATTGGTGTTTTTTCTTTGAGTAAAAAGGCTGAGAAAACTATCGCATACAAAGGGGTGCTTTGTGCAAAAGTAGTGGCTATTCCAAGAGGTATGGTTGCGATATTATAAAACAATGCCAACATGCTTAGCCCACCAATGAAAGCACGAAAAAATAATCTCCCCCAAGCACCCTTTTTTTTCACTAGAGGTCTGTTTTGTATTTTTAGGACAATCAGCATAAAAAATACCATAATAAGCGATCTAAAAAAAAGGTTTTCTACGGGAGAAACAGAGCTTGATAGAATCTTTACTAATGCATTCATAATTGCAAAGAAAAATGAAGCAAAAAACATTAAAGTGATGCCAAGGGATAGATTATGCAAGCAAAAATACCTATAGAATAATGTTTATTTTGTATGGAATTATACTTTAATTAGAGAAGTTTAGGTGAAGCATTTGGGAGAGAAATGCTAGTGATGTAATAAAGATGATTAAGATAAGAGTTATAAAAATATTAAAGAATCCTCTTATGGTGGATAAACTTATCAGATGCTTTTGAAGATAATAGGAAAATTCCTTTTATGAAAAGATATTTTCAGGCCTTTTATGAAATGATAGATAGCTTCAAAGTTTATAAGAAATGCAATTTTATTTATTGAATTTTTTGAAAAATATATAAGACTTGAGGCTAGTGTTGTGAAACTAACGGAGTATTATTAAGAATTAAAGATTCTTCTAACCTGCTATAAATTTAGGTACTCAGGAGAAAAACATCCCTCAATTATCTCTAAAAAAGACAATAGGATTCAACAAGGAGTTCTTTGCATCCTATACACAGCCACTGCTGTAAGATTAAAAGAGATATGTAGCTACCTGTGTAGCATACAGAGGTATAAGCCTTTCTCAATCATACACAAAATAATTTAGGACCCAGACTTGCTTACAAACAAAAAGAATGGATTAAAAATATTTTGACAACTCTTAATTTTGATTAGGGAATTACTTTCTTAGTTCTTTAATTCTTGCTGCCTTACCTTTTCTATCTCTTAGGTAATAAAGCTTTGCTCTTCTTACTCTACCAATTCTTAATACTTCAATGCTATTTAAACTTGCACTATAAAGAGGGAAAGTCTTTTCTACCCCAATATTATTTGCCCCCATTTTTCTTACGGTAAAGGTTCTATCTACACCATTTCCGCGAATTGAAATACAAATACCCTCAAAATTTTGGATACGAGTTTTCTCCCCTTCTTTGATTTGAATACCAAGTCTAATAGTATCTCCTGCTTTAAAAGATGGC
Organism: Helicobacter sp. 'house sparrow 1'; assembly: GCF_900199585.1. Taxonomy (NCBI): domain Bacteria; kingdom Pseudomonadati; phylum Campylobacterota; class Epsilonproteobacteria; order Campylobacterales; family Helicobacteraceae; genus Helicobacter; species Helicobacter sp. 'house sparrow 1'. The sequence continues at coordinate 67,485 of NZ_FZQY01000011.1, forward strand.
ACCTTTCTGTCACCAATTTGAGCTTTTTCAAAGCTTTCAATATATCTATTCTTCATCATTTTCCCTTGTTTTGAGATTTCCATAATAAAAACAAATCTGGTCTAAAATACTTTGTCTTTAGCACAGATAGATTGTGTTTTAAATCGCTTATTATACTATGATTTCCTTGTGAATATTCTAAAGGAGGAGAAAAAAACTCATTTTTTTTTGCTTTTATTTTTGCTTTTGAAAAAACAGGTGCTTCTAAGAGATTGGATTCAAAACTTTCTTCTTGGAGAGACTGCGGATTTCCTAATACTCCTGGTATTTGCCTAGAGATACTATCACAAAGACAGAGTGCAGAGAGTTCTCCCCCTGTAAGAATAAAATCCCCAATGCTAAATACTTCATTTGCATAGAGTTCAATAACCCTTTCATCAAAACCCTCATATCTTCCACAAATAAAGGTTATATCACTTTTTTTTGCCAATCGTTTTGCATCAAACTGATTGAATGCTTTGGCACAGGGGGTTAAAAAGACAATATGGCTCTTATTGACAAGATTTTTTAGAGCATCTTCTAAAACATTAAAATTAATTACTTGACCAGCACCGCCTCCAATTTGGGTATCATCTACCTTGAGGTGCTTGTTATCTGCATAGTTGCGTAAATTGATAATTTCTACATTGATTAGTTTTTTTTCCTGTGCTCTTTTAAGAATAGATTCTTTAAAATATGGTGAGATCAAATTAGGAAAGAGTGTTAAAAATCTAAAATGCATTAACTTGCTTCTAAAATAGACTTGGCATTTTTTGTAAAAATAGTTTTTGTTTTTAAATCTGTTGTGATAATAAAGTGATCAATGTATGGAATCAAAAATTCCTTAGCAAACTTTTTAGAAAGATGTTTGTCTGTTGTTATAATCAGATAGTTTGTATTTGCAATTCTTTGAATATCTTTAACTTTTCCTAAAGTGACTTCATCCTCATAAATTTCACAACCAATGATATCAAACCAGAAAAATTCATCTTTTTGGAGTTTGCAGTATTGTTTAGTGTCCTCTGTGGTTGAATAAAGAAGAAAATTTACAATTCTTTTTGCCTCTTCAGGAGAGGCAATCTCTTTAAAAGAGATTAGGGATCTTGATAAATTAAAGGATTTTAGCGTGAGAGTAATTTTTGGGCTTGATAAAGTAAAAAGACTAGGCATTGCAAAAAAGGTAAGATCTTTTTGAAAGATCTCAGGAAAATCTGTAAGAAGATAACATTTCATTGCACCAAGAACACCGACACTTCTCCCTAGTGTGGCAACTTGTATAAGATTTTGTTCCATTAAATTGCTTTAGCCATAACCCTATAATTCAAGCCGTCTTTTGCTTTGCAACCAGATATAAAAGCCTTTATTGAAGCAATCATCTTGCCATCTTTTCCTACAATTTTTCCAATATCATTGCTATCAGCATAGATGACAAAGTCATACCCCTCTAAACTTTGAGTTTTAGACACAGAAACGCATTCGGGTTTTTTTACAATTTTTTTTACATAAGCTGTTAGAAAATCTTCAACCATAAATTAGCTATTTGTAAGCTTTGCGACACGATCGCTCATTTTAGCACCAACACTTTTCCAGTAGTTTAAACGATCTTGATCTACCTTAACTAGAGCAGGTTGTGCAAGTGGATTATAAAAACCAATAGATTCAATCCAGCCTCCATCTCTTCTCTTTCTAGAATCTGTAACTACGATACGATAAAAAGGCTTCTTCTTTCTTCCCATTCTTGTTAATCTAACCACTGTTGCCATATATACTCCTAAGTTCTAAAATAAAAATCGCTATTATACACAAAAATACACTGGTTTGAAGCATTACTTTTTTAAATGCTTCATTTGCCCCATCATACTCAATAAATCTTGCATACCTGATTTGTTTGAAAATCTTTTAGCCATTTTAGCAGCATTATCAAATTGCTTAATTATTCTATTGATATCGCTAACTTCAAGACCACAGCCTTGAGCAATCCTTTTTCTCCTACTGCCATTTAATAAATCAGGATTATCTCTTTCTTTTGGTGTCATAGAATTCACCATTGCTTTTATATTTTTAATTTCAGTAGAGTTGTCTAAATCTACATTTTTTAAAGCACTAGCCATATTGCCAAGCCCTGGGATCATTGATACAATCGAGCTGACAGAACCAAGTTTTTTGATATTTTCAATTTGGGCAATAAAATCTGTGAATCCAAATTGTCCTTTTTTGATTTTCTTTGTAAGGTTTTTTGCATCTTTTTGGCTTAAAACCCCTGCTGTTTTTTCTGCTAATGAAGCAATATCTCCCGCACCCATCAACCTTGATACTATACGATCTGGGATGAAGATTTCAAGGTCAGGTATTTTTTCACCCACACCAATAAATCTTAAGGGCAATCCAATTTGGTATGCGATTGATAAGGCAATTCCACCTTTTGAATCACTATCAAACTTGCTTAAGATTACACCATTAATATCAAGCTCTTTATTAAAAGTATCCGCACTTCTAATTCCATCTTGACCACTCAAAGAATCTGCCACATAAAAAATTTCATCAGGATTTACTTGTTGTTTAATTGACTTTAATTCTTCCATTAAGGCTTCATCAATTGCCAATCTTCCTGCTGTGTCAAGAATTAAAACATCATAAGCACCTTCAATTGCCCTTTGTTTTGCTTGTTTTGCAACATCAATAGGACTGCTACTTTCTAGAGAAAAAACATCAACTTCAATTTGGGTTCCTAGTTGTTCAAGTTGTTTTACAGCAGCTAGTCTTTGTAGGTCACATGCTGCAAGTAAAACTTTTTTATTTTTTGTTTTAAGATAGTTTGCAAGTTTTGCACTTGTTGTTGTTTTTCCACTACCTTGAAGTCCTGTCATTAGTATGGTTGTTGGAGGTTTATTAGAAAAAACAAAGCCATAAGACTTGCTAGATTGCAAAACAGAGAGAATGGATTGTTCTAAAGAACTTAAAAAGTTCTGCTTCCCAATACCTAGAGCCTTTGTTTTATTTTCTACTTGTTGAATGATTTCTTTTGTAACCTTATGATGGACATCATTTTTTAATAAGGATTTTTTTAGTTCCTCAAGTGCTTTTTTTAGAGCTCTTTCATCATCACTAAAGCGTATCTTTCCCGCAATACTTCTAAAAGTTTCTCCTAATGTTTCAAACAAAATTTGCTCCTCAATACTCTGTAAGATAGCGACAGATAATTAGAATCTATCAGTATTTTCAACCAAGAATTCTAACATAAAACTTAACTTTTGATTTAAACATTTCTGCTAGAATTCATCGGCATAGAAACCCCTAAATAGGGGTTTGGTTGCTTAATAAATTTAGAAAATTAGGAAAAAATCAATAATGTTTGAAACACAATTAAAAGAAAAAAAACTAAAAGTTACTCCTCAGAGAATAGCTATTTTAAAAGAAATACACAAGAATGGGCATATTAGCATTGAAGAGATTTATGAAAATATTAAAAGAGAATATCCTTCAATTTCTCTAGCTACCATTTATAAGAATATTGCTTCAATGTTTGAAGCAAATTTATTGAGAGAGGTTAAGATTCCATGCCATAAACAAAGATATGAGCTAGCTTATGACAAGCATGTTCATATTACTTGCGAAAAATGTGGAAAAATAGAGGATATGCATTTGGAGCTTGAAAAATTAATAGCAGAGTGTAGTAGTGCAACAGGGTATCAAATCAACAATGTAAGTATGGTTTTTATGGGGATTTGTAGCACCTGTTCCAATAATCAAAAACTATAGCGCAAGAAGGCGCTATATTCCATTCCGCTACCAAACCTATCAGGTTGTATTGATGGAATAAAAGTAATTCTTTTATTGGGTTTGATATATTTGCTTGAGAATAGCCAGCCAAAGGTCCAAGCAATCATTCCTCCAGTCATTACCTGCCATATTGTGTGTTTTCTTGCCTGAACTCTTGAAGCAGCAGTGATAAAAGCAAGAATTGTGACAGGGATTGCTGGTTTCCACCCATAGCGGTAATATACAAAAGCAGCTGCACTAAATCCACCCCCAGAATGACCACTTGGCATACCTTTCCAATCATCACAACAGGGTCTTTTTGAAAAGGATACATCATAGCCTTTTGAATGTGCATATGCAAAGCTTCTTTTAAGAACTTCAATGGTAGCTTGGGTTGCTAATGTTCCTAGGGCTAATTCTCCAAACCCCCGATAATCTTCTATGCCAAGAGACACAACGCCAACAAAGAGTGGCATCAGGGTCAAAACATCACCAAGTTGCTCAAATGCATTGTCTCTTGCTGCATAACTAAGATTAATCCACAATAAAAAAATTAGACAAAACTTTTTCATTATCATAAGCCTCAAGTTCTAAAAAAGCATAATTGTATCAAAAAATCTCTAGTATATATTTTGCTTGAAAATCATTTTTCCAATGGGAATTTTTAGAAAATTAGATACGACTTTGCATTTAATCTTAAATAATAAAAATAATCTTTCATCCTTGTATTCTTCAAGGCATTCGAAGTTGCCCATACCTTTTGAAATGATTAAATCAGCGCTATCTATCAAGCCTTTTATTTCCTTTGGTGCATCAGTATAAATAAAACCTGGACTTTTAATACCACTGCTTAGAATCTCGCAATAATTCTTGAGATCTTTGCACAACTCATTGGTAGAGATATCTTTGAGCGTTAGATCATTGATAATGGGTTTGTCTCTCACAAGGTAAAAAATTTTTAGTTTAGGATAGAGGGTAGTTAATGTTTGGATTAAAATGGTATCAAATAGATTTTCTCCTGCATTATCTGCAAGATAGACAAGGCTTTTGCTTTTGGATAATTTTGAGACAAAAGGGTCAAAATCATAGATTGCAAAATCAATACTAAAATCAAAATTTTGAAATGAAAAAGCTGATTGCGACCCATAGTCAATAACATTTCCCAAAGCTGCTATCTGTACGGCTTTTTCTAAGGATATTTTTGAAGAATTACAAAGGTCTTTTGTAAGAGATTTGATAATTTCAGAAGCCTTTTGCATAGATTCTTTTTTTATTTCTTGATAAATATCTTTATTCCCTGTTATTTCTGCAATCATTTTATAAATAAAAATGGCGATTTTTGGAGGAGGATTATTGGAGTATTGTTCAAAGATTTCCTCTGTTTTTTGCAATGCCAGTTTCTCATCAACCTGTGGAGCTAGACTTAAAGTATTTTTAACCTGATTTAAGAGACAGTCGCGACACTGCCAAGAAGCTATCATTTAGTCTTTTAAACCTCCAATATTACTAACTTTTCCCCACATTAATTTGTATTTACGGTTTAAAAATTCTATTTCTTCATTTTTTTGAAAAAGTTCTTTTTGAAGTTCTTGAATTTTGTTTTGATAGCTTTGACACTCTTCTTGGAGAGATACGAGGGTGTTTTTTAGTAGTTGGTTTTCTCCTAGCGTATCTGATGACCCCTCAATTTTATTCTTTAATAGAGCTTCATAAAAAAAAGTGATTGCTTGGATGCTTCTTTCTAAAAAAATAGGTTCCAAGATTCCACCATTCATATCAATAGCCAGTAGTTGATTTTCAATTTTTTTTAAAAATAGATTGATTGCATCTGTGGGTTCTATATATTTTTTTTCATTCCTGATTTTTAGAATATTAAGATCCAATTCCTCTTCAGAAATTCCTGTAAGATTATAAAAATCCTCAAAAGCGACCAATGACATTATTTCTTAACCTTGTCTAGAAGAGATTCTATATTTTTAACACTGCTAGGATCTGCGGATAAAAAGATCTCTACACGATTGTTTCTAATCCTATTTTTGATAGTGTTGTTTGGGACTATAGGATTATTTTTTCCATATGAAGAAAAAGATAGGATTCTAGGATTAATACCATTTTGTATCAATAAATCCATAATGGTAGAAGCCCTTGCAGCAGCCAAAGAGAAATGTGTTTTAAAGGGTGAATTTGGAGATAGGGGACTATCATCTGTATAACCCCTTACATTGATTTTAACTTGGGGAGGGAACTTTTTGATAATGTTGGCAATATCTCTTATGTATTCTCGCATCTCGTTGCTAGTGATTTTTGCACTTTCTCTCTCAAAGACTAGCTCTGATGGAAGTTGTAAGGTAACACCCTGCTCAACTTGCTCTAAAACACCACCTTCTTGGACTAATTGCTCAATTTGAACCAAACTCTCAACAGACTTTAGTGCGCTAGATACTTGAGCTTGAAAAGATTTCTCGCCTTCTGTTATTTCTTCAATATCACCAGGGTTTGGAGGGATATTTGTGATGGGTTGTAGAGTATCTGGTTTTGGTGGGGAATCAAAGATTTTAATAAATTCAAGTTTAAGTGCTTCTACCTTTGCTTTATTTTGAGCAGAAATAGCATAAAGAGCAATAAATAAAGCAAGTAGTAAGGAAAGAAAATCAGCATATGGAACAGCCCATTTTTCACCAGCTGGACATTCTTGTTTTTTCTTCTTTGCCATTTAAATATCCTTACTCAAATTGAGAGATTTTAGGACTACCTGGAGTAATGTAGCCAAGAAGTCTTGCCTCTAAATTTCTGGGATTATCCCCATTTGCAATTCCCACAACACCTTCTAAGATGACAGTTTTTTCTTTGATAATATCTTGAGAGTTTGCTTTAAGCTTATTGCCCCAAGGGCCAAATATTGCATATGAGCACATAATACCTGTAACAGTAGCAGTAAATGCACCCGCAATACCTGCAGCCATTTCAGCAGGATTATCCAATTTTTGCAGAGCAAGCATTAATCCCATAACTGCACCTACTAATCCAAAAGTTGGGGCAGATTCCCCGGCTACAATCCAATAGTGGGCGGCACCATGATAGTATTCTTCTAATTGTTCAATTTGTATTTCCATATCTTCCTTAACACTTTTACCATCTTTGCCATCAACTATCATAGAGAGTGCCTCTCGCATAAAATCATCCTCAATTTGCGCAACTTTAGCTTCAAGAGATAAGACCCCATCTCTTCTTGCTAAATTAGCAAATTCTATGATTTGGTGAATTGTTTCATTTAGATGAACCTTTGAGCCCAAGAAAACGACTTTTAATTCTTTAAAACCTGCTTTTACAAAGCTCATATGAGTTCCTGTCATAGCAGAAAAAAGAGAAGTTGGAATAATGATAATAACAGAACTAATGTGGATAAGGTGCAGTGGATTGCCCCCCTCTAAAATATCCCCCAAGGAAATCGATCCAACAGCAAGTAACATACCCAAAAGACTTGATAAATCCATAATAATTACCTAAAAATTAGAGATTTTTGCTCCCATTATACCAAAACTTACTTTTTAGAGATGGAACAATAACTCTGTATCGACCATCTTGACTTTTTTGTTAATTTTTCTAAAAAACAATAGTTCAAAACAAAGTTGGCAAAAATAAGAGAGTATTGTTATAAGACATCGTATAAAACCTCTTAGTAGTGAGCAAAAATATTATTTCTATTTTTTGCTCATAAGTATTATTTAAAGGTTTCAAAGATAAGTTTTTTAAAAAATTAACTAAAACTTACTCAATAAAATGCTATATTGCACTGTTTCTATCACAGAGTTATTGTTATAGATTAACAGGGAAGATTTTGTATAAAACTTACATTTGGAAAACCAAGTTTTATTGGGTTTTTGATGAAAAGGGATTAAAATTAAATATTTAGGAGTAAAAGTGAAAATAAAAAGAGTAGTGTTATGGAATCTATTGGTTAATTCTTGCATAATGGCTCAGGATATGGATCCTAGAGTAAAAGATATTCACAATGCAAAAGAGATGGATATGGAGAAATCTCACAAATATGAAATGAAAGACAAAAAAACCAAGACAGGTATTTTAGCTGGTATAGAGTTGGGTCTTGGTGGTGGCAATGGAAATGGTAAGGTAAGACAAGAAAATATACCCTTTCTAACCCCAGGATATACTCATTATGATATTACCCCTTTTATTTTTAATACAAAGGTTTTTGGAGGTTATCAGAAGTATTTTGGAAAAGATGAAAAGCTAGGTTTTAATGTAAAGGGGAGTCTGGGAGTAGGCTATTTGCACCATAAGTTTGATAATACAAAAACAATTGTTGATGATGGTAAGGTTGAGGGAAAAAATCCTAGTTATGATTTTGCCACAAGCTATATGCCCCTATCTTTTGGAGTAGAAGCAAATTTTTTATATGATTTTTGGGAAAGAAATGAGCATACATTGGGGTTAAATGTGGGGTTGGGTTATAGTTTTGTGTATGGAATTAATACAAACATAACACCTTTGCCTGATATTGGATTAAGCAGTAGTGTGCTAAATGGTATTACAGATAAAAATATTTATTATTCACTTATTTCTCCCAAGGTAGGGATTCACTACTATTATGGCAGGCATCAACTTGAGTTTAACTTTAGTTTTGACACAGCATTTGGAGAAACAAAAAATGTAAATGTTTATGATCTTATGCCAAGTGTTAAGGGGGTAAAATTATTTTTTATTACAAATCCCAATTATTTTTATACCTTTAATTTAAGCTATGCCTATAGGTTTTGATATAAAGAGGGTTTATCCTCTTTATATCAAGGGGGGGGGGTTATGGTTGGAATTTTGCACAGGTAGATTGTATGCTAATAGGGGTAATCTTTGTAAGAAGTTAGATTCTTTATCCCTGATTTAAAAAATCAAGGATAGTTTTTTGAAAAAACAAAAATTAGATTTTTAGAGAGCTTATGTTAATTTATGTTTTTTACATCTTTGGATTCTTGTGGTGTTAATGATAAACTCCTCAAACTCTTTTATAAAAAATCTTCAACTAATTATCCCAAGCTTCTATGAAATTTCTTCCAAAGGTATTTTTATGTAAAAAGATTATAAGTTCTAATAAAAATTTTTATTAGTATCTTTATTCTATGATATCTTTTCCCTATTTCTAAAGACATAAAACCATATCGCCCCCCCCCCCTTTTTTTTTGTTTTAATCAAAAAGAGGGATAAATAAATATTTATTTGGATTATTGTATAGCACAGCGTCCAGAAAGACATTGGTTGATTGCATTAATTCTAGGGAATGTGGCACTACCTCTATTTCCTTCTCCCTCACCTGTGCAATTATTTACAGAGATAAATCGGTCATAAGAACCTTGTTGTGAATCGCTTACCCTAAAGGCAAATGCTGCCAGAATAGTTCTATCATCAGCCAATCTTCTAAGGAATTGATTAGAGCTAGTAACAGGGCTTAGTTGGGTTCTAAAATATTCCAAAGTATATGTAGGAACATTTGTGGGGACTAGGACCAATCCTTGTTGAGTTCTAATTATAGGTTGAGAGTGGCCTATAACATTGGTTTGTCCCGTTCTTATATAAACCATGCTGATGGTCCATAAAGAGCCCACAGGAGAATTTGCAATTGTATCATATAGACTTCTTATGCTTCCCTCACTTCTAGCTATTTGAGTTACAGACCAATTGCTTTGAGGAGAGAATGCTTGATTTATTGCGTATATAAGCCTTCTTCTTCTTACCCACCTATCTTCACCAGGTGTCAAAGGATAATCCAAAAAGTTTCTAGTATCCTCTAGTCTTGCGGCCAAATCAGGGAATCTTTGAGTAAAGGTTATAAATGGATTTGTATGTTGCACTATGTTGAAAAAATGTCCCAAGGCCGGAGGATTCCCATAGCCATATCTCATTAGCTCTGCTAGCATTTCGTGAGTATGCAAGAGACAGGTTCCACAAAGGCCAACACTAGGGGCTGTTCTAGTGATTGCTGTTGTAGCTATGGTATAAAGCCTATTAATCCATTCATCTGTAAGTTGAAAATCAGGAGGTAATTGTCTTTTGATTCTTGAATGCTCTTCTGCTTTTGCGACACCAGGAGCTGGACAATAAGTAAGATTATCCCCCATATTTCCATACGCATATCTTAACCATTTATCTACATCTCCAGACATACTAAATTCAGATGTAGGAGATCTAGCAGTATCAGATTCTAAGTAATTAGGTGAAACAGTATAAGCAAGACCCCAGTTTGGACCATATCGAGTAACGCGCAATAAGTTCCCATTTTTGTCTCTAATTGCACCAGTGCCATTAGCAAAGGCAAATAAGTCCCAATGTGTATAATCTAAATCACTAAAGTCATCACAAAGTACCCAAGAAGACCAGTTCCATTGTTGAGACTTAAGTTGTGAAGTTGCCAAACACTTTTGTCTGCCATTACTAGGAAGATAGGAAAATATTCTTCCATCTTGGGTATTGTAATAAAGCCAGGGAAAGTGGCTTGCTGAACTAGTATATTCCCCCATATAATAGGCTTGGGTATCTAAAGACCACCATAAGTGGGTCTTAATAGCTATGGTTACGGGTTTGGCTATGGTTTTTTTCCACTGATCCATTCTAAAATTTAATGTATGGTTAGCATAGATATTATTATCTGAAATGACAGCATATGCCTTCTTATCTTGCACTCTATACTTACCATCATAGGTATAAAAAGCATTGTCTTTAATGATCCATCTTTGATTAGGGTCATTAATCACACAGGGTCTTAAAACAATATAACCCCAACTAGATGTTTTCTTGCCTTCATAGCCTGTAACACTATCAGGGGCTGTAAGACAAAGCCACGTAGAATTGACTTTAAAAGCCACCCTTTGGAAAACATCATAGCGTGAAATACTAGCTGCTCTAGTGCCACAGGTAGAAATATCAAGTAACAGGTAACCTTCGCTGCTATCAAATGTAGGGGTATAACAATAATATTTCCCACCCACATCTACAGTTAGCGTCCTATCGTGAGGACTATCAGCTAGTTTTTGCATCATAGGATCAGACCCTTTTGCATCAGTGCAATTCATAAGTATTAAACCTATGAGTGCAAGTATTGTAAATAAAGCTCTATATTTTGTCCTAATATAAGTAAGTGAATTTTTCAAATTTTTAGCCCCCATTTAATGTGATTATTAGGCATTATAATCTAGATTAGGATAACTTTGTGTTAAAAGATATTGATCTTATCCAATTTTTACACAATCCAAACTCTGTTATTTATACTAAACCCTATTTCAATGGCTGTTGTATTTTGAGCATTTGGATTTCTTAGTTGTTTAAGGAGTGGATTTAAGGTTATTTAAAAAATTTTGTGGCCTAGATATCACAATCACATTTAATAAAAGCAAGTTTGATAAAGAAATATTTTTAAAGGAGAAGATATGTAGATTTTTTTATTTAAGTTGCAGAAAATTTCTAGTTTTATGCAATAAAATTAAGGATGATAGATTGATTATTTTTTGAATTTACTCTCTTTGTATGGGGGATAAAATACACATTTTTAGACAATAAGATAAAAGTTTTCTTGAATTCATAGTCTCTTTGATTTATAATTTACTCATTTTTTACTCAAAATTTCAAGGCATTTTGTGATTAGTCTTAAGTATATTTTTATTAAATATTTTCTTAAATTTTATTCTCCTACCAACTCTAATAAAGAGATGATTGGGATTTTTCAGGCAGAAATTATATTTTTTTACAAAGGATACTCCAAGATAATAAAGAGTTTCAAGAAATGAAAACAAGCAAGTTTTTAACTAAAATCTATGATTATGACTACAATACAAAGGAAAATAGCGCCATTTATGCAGATAGTAAGACTCAAATGTTTATTGAGACTAAAGTTTTTAGCAATAAATCTAAATTTCCACCATTAAAGACCCTTGTTAGTCAGGCATTGAGTAATTCTATTTTGTATTTTTTACAAGAGAGGTATCAATACAAAAACAATTTACTTAAACATATTCTTAGTAATTCTTGTAGGTTCTACATCTTTTTGGGTTTAAAACTAAAACAGAGCAAAAGTTTTTCTCAAAATCTCAAAGCTTCTATTCAAGCCTATTTTATGATGCCTTATAAAGAGGCTATAGAAGAAAAAGCTAGGATACTTAAAGACTTCCCAAAGTATAAATTTTCTTATCGTTTCTTATTTTATAGAGCAAAATCCAAAAATCCTAGCCTAAGAGCTAAAATCAATTTTTTAATCTACAACCTCAATGAGGAAGTAAAAATCATTAAAAGGAAAGAAGTGATATGACAAAACAAGAGCTTGCAAATCTTTTAGGAATTGATGAAGAGAATATTGAAGCAGAATCTAATAAATTTAAAATATCTGATATTGCGATTAAAAAGATTGATGCAAAGTTGTGGCTCAGAGATATAGAAATTGAATTTTGGCGTTGTAGTTTTGAAAAAGTACTTGTTTTTCCACAAAGAAAGTCTGATAAAGGATTATCAATCAGAGCAAAGATACTTTTTCAAGATTGCTCTTTCAAAGGTTTTTTAAATGCAAGAAATAGTGTTTTTGAAAAAGATTTTGAATGTATAAATTGTGATTTTGAAGGAAAAGCTAGTTTTAGTGGTGCAGAATTTATAGGCAGGGTGAATTTTTCCATCTCACGATTTAAAAATGAAGCAAGATTTATAAAGACTAAATTTCAAGCACAGGCTACTACAGATGAGGCAATTGAAAATGATTTTGGAGAGACCCAATTTGAGGGGGATGCTTTATTTGCTTTGAACAATTTTAGTGGGAGGACAAGTTTTGTAATGGCAAAATTTTTAAAAGATGCATTATGGTTTGATATTACTTTTAATCAAGTGTCTTTTAAAAAAACAATTTTTGAAGCTTCTTCTACCTGGCAAAATGTTACTTTTAAAGAAAAAGTAGAATTTAAAAATGTTGTCTTTCAAAAATCTAATTTTTCTGAAGCAAAGTTTATAAGAGATGCAGAATTTGATGGAGTGATATTTAAAGATTTGACAAGTTTTTATAAAACACATTTTTATCAAAAAGCAAATTTTCAAGGAAGTATTTTTGGAGGGATTACTTCATTTGATCAAACCAATTTTGCAACAAAGCCTGATTTTTTGAATTGCACATTTAGCAATCAGTTTAATATCAAGCATCAATACTTACAATATGAATATGATGATATTGTAAATAAGGTAAATAAGGTAAATAAGGTAAATAAGGTAAATAAGGTAAATAAGGTAAATAAGGTAAATAAGGTAAATAAGGTAAATAAGGTAAAAAATCCTCAAATAAAGGACAACCCTTCACTTTGGAGAGATTTATTTAGAAGACTAAAAAGCAATCGTTTGGCATATCATAATCTTATTGATGCTTCTGAACTACGAGTTCAAGAACTCTATGCTAGAGAAATAGAACTAAATGAAAAACAAAACAAAGCCTCATTTAAAGAAAAAATAGAAAAATGGCAACTATGGTTTTATCGCCATACTTCTGATCATCATACCGATTTATTAAAAATCTTTGGATGGATTTTAGCGACAATTGCTTGTTTTGGTGTCTTTTTGGGGATGTCAAGATATGGGCTAGACTTTGGGAGATTTACAGGGGTTTATCAGCTTAGAATTTTCTCAGATATTTTTTCTCAAGTAGCAATGTGGTTCTACACTGATCTTAATCATATTTGTGCATGGTTTTATAATCTATTTTTTCTTAGTTTGTTTTTTTCATTTTCTCGCTTTATAGCTTCTCTTAGTGTTGTGTGTCTGATGATTGCTATTCAACCAAGGTATATTTTGGGGATAGGAGGTTTTTTGAGTGAAAAAATCCAATCTCAAGGCATTATAGAAAATTTTCTCTTTGTAGTTTATAGTTTGTTTATGTTTTTACTCTTTTTTTCTCTCCAAAAAACTGCCCGTAAGAATTCTATAGTTCCAAACTAAAGGTAAGATAATGAGAGAAAAAAGCAATGATTGATTTAAGAGCTAAAATCAATTTTTTAATCTACAACCTCAATGAGGAAGTAAAAATCATTAAAAGGAAAGAAGTGATATGACAAAACAAGAGCTTGCAAATCTTTTAGGAATTAATAAAGGGCATATTAAAGTAGAATCTAATAAATTTAAAATATTTGATATTGCGATTAAAGAGATTGATGCAAAGTTGTGGCTCAAAGATATAGAAATTGAATTTTGGCGTTGTAGTTTTGAAAAAGTACTTGTTTTTCCACAAAGAAAGTCTGATAAAGGATTATCAATCAGAGCAAAGATACTTTTTCAAGATTGCTCTTTTAAAGATTTTTTTAATGCAAGAAGCTGTATTTTTGAAAGAGATTTTGAATGTAGGGCTTGTGATTTTGAAGGAAGAGTTGATTTTAGTCGTGCAGAATTTAAAGGCAGGGTGAATTTTTGTGCCTCACAATTTAAAAATAAAGCAAGATTTATAGAGACTAAATTTCAAGCACAGGCTACTACAGATGAGGCAATTGAAAATAATTTTAAAGAAACCCAATTTGAAGGAAAAGCTGATTTTAGTCGTGCAGAATTTAAAGGCAGGGTGAATTTTTCCATCTCACGATTTAAAAACGAAGCAAGTTTTATAAAGACTAAATTTCAAGCACAGGCTACTACAGATAAAATAATTGAAAATAATTTTAGAGCAACCCAATTTGAAGGAAGTACTAGTTTTGATGGTGCAGAATTTATAGGCAGGGTGAATTTTTCCATCTCACGATTTAAAAACGAAGCAAGATTTATAAAGACTAAATTTCAAGCACAGGCTACTACAGATAAAGCAATTAAAAATGATTTTAGAGAAACCCAATTTGAGGGGGATGCTTTATTTGCTTCAAACAATTTTAGTGGGAGGACAAGTTTTGTAATGGCAAAATTTTTAAAAGATGCATTATGGTTTGATATTACTTTTAATCAAGTGTCTTTTAAAAAAACAATTTTTGAAGCTTCTTCTACCTGGCAAAATGTTACTTTTAAAGAAAAAGTAGAATTTAAAAATGTTGTCTTTCAAAAATCTAATTTTTCTGAAGCAAAGTTTATAAGAGATGCAGAATTTGATGGAGTGATATTTAAAGATTTGACAAGTTTTTATAAAACACATTTTTATCAAAAAGCAAATTTTCAAGGAAGTATTTTTGGAGGGATTACTTCATTTGATCAAACCAATTTTGCAACAAAGCCTGATTTTTTGAATTGCACATTTAGCAATCAGTTTAATATCAAGCATCAATACTTACAATATGAATATGATGATATTGTAAATGAGGTAAATGAGGAGAAAGAGGAGAAAGAGGAGAAAGAGGAGAAAGAGGAGAAAGAGGAGAAAGAGGCGAAAGAGGAGAAAGAGGAGAAAGAGGCGAAAGAGGAGAAAGAGGAGAAAGAGGAGAAAGAGGAGAAAGAGGAGAAAGAGGAGAAAGAGGAGAAAGAGGAGAAAGAGGAGAAAGATCCTCAAATAAAGGACAACCCTTCACTTTGGAGAGATTTATTTAGAAGACTAAAAAGCAATCGTTTGGCATATCATAATCTTATTGATGCTTCTGAACTGCGAGTTCAAGAACTCTATGCTAGAGAAATAGAACTAAGAGAAAAGATAAAACAACATCAAACGCAAGAAAATAAACTTTCATTTAAAGAAAAAATAGAAAAATGGCAACTATGGTTTTATCGCCATACTTCTGATCATCATACCGACCTAGCCAAGATTTTTAATAATGTGATTTTACTGATTGCGCTTTTTGGGATTTTTACCT